>CAJWMX010000154.1 GCA_913043805.1 uncultured Acidobacteriota bacterium
CGGCGAATCTCGATCCGCGCCTTCTTTGAATCGTAGGTGGCGTAGGAGGCCCGCTGGTCGGTGTCGCGCGGTTGGCCGATTGAGCCGGGGTTGATGAGATAGCGGCTGCGCTTCAGCACGTTGACGACGGTGGTCTCGGAGCCGCCCGGCTGGGGGTGCACGACCGTCAGGTCCGACCCCTTCTGCACATAGGCCACCGGGACATGCGTGTGCCCGAAGAAGCAGATCTGCCGATGGGCCGCGTCCAGCGCCTTCGTCGCGTCGTCCTCGTCGAGCACATAGGTGTCCTCATCGAACGGCGTTCCGTGGCAGATCTCGACGTCCTTGTCGACGTTGGTGGGGCCGGTCGGCAGTTCGGCGACGCGCTCCTTGTTGGCTGGCGTCAGCGCCTTGAGCGTCCATCGCGCCGCCTCCCCGGCGACGCGGTTGAAACTGTCCGCGCTTTCCACCCCGGAGCAGACCTTGTCGTGGTTGCCCCGCACGATCGCGTCAGGCTCGAGCTCGAAGATCTTCTCGACCACTTCGTTCGGGTTGGCGCCATAGCCGACGAGGTCGCCCAGCACGAGCAAGCGGTCGTAGGACTCGCGCGGCGCCCGTGCCAGCACCGCGTCGAGGGCGTCGATGTTGCCGTGGATGTCACTGAGAATCAAAAAGCGCATGCAGAGCGAGCCTCGGTTCGTTGGGGTTCAGGGGAGCGATGCGATGGTGGCCGGTGCTGGCCGGCGGCGCCACTCAGTGCGTGGACGGCTGCCGACCGAGCCACTCGCGGACCCGCTCGACAAGCTCGTCGGGGGCAGCCATCTCGGCATCGAGTCTCAAATGGGCCTGCCGATAGGCGGCCTGGCGAGCCAGATACAGGCGCTCCAAGTCGGCACGGTCGACGGCCAGCGGTCGGCGCCCGTCACGCGGCAGACGCTCGATAACCCGCTTCAAGGATACATCAAGCCAGATCGCCACGCCGTCGCGATCGATCAGCGCCCGGTTGTCCGGGGCGACATACAACCCGCCTCCCGTGGCCACCACAAGCCGCTGACGCAGCGCGAGCTCCTCGAGCACCGCACGCTCGGCGGCCCGGAAGGCGGGCTCCCCCTGGGTGGCGAAGATCTGCGCGATCGAGACCCCCTGACGCTCCTCGATGAGCGCGTCGGTGTCCACCATCTCCCAGTCGAGGGCCCGGGCCAGGGCGCGGGCGAGCGTGCTCTTGCCGGCCGCCATGAAGCCGACGAGGTAGAGCTTGGTGTGGGTCACGATTGGCTCAGGTTGCGCAGGATGTCGAAGAAGCCCGGGTACGAGATATCGACCGCCTCCGCGTTGGTGATCTCACTCTGCGCGCCAGCGCCGAGGGCGGCCAGAGCGAAGGCCATCGCCAGCCGATGGTCCCCGGCCGCGTCGGCCCGTCCTCCCGTGAGTGGTCGCGAGCCGTCCACCTCGAACCCGTCCTCCAGTTCCTCGAGCTGGCCGCCCAGTGCCCTGAGCCCGGCGGCGAGAGCCGCAATCCGGTCGCTTTCCTTGTGGCGAAGCTCGCTCGCCCCGGTTACCCGCAGCCCTCCACCGTGGGTGGCCAGCGCCGCGAGGATCGGGAGTTCGTCGATGAGGCTCGGTACGTCCTCGGCCGTGATCTCGACCCGACCCACGCCACCATGACGGACGACGAGCGTGCCGCGTGGCTCGCCACCCTCGTCCATGCGATTCTCCACGGCAATGGCGGCGCCGGCGCGTTCGAGTGCCGCCAGGAACCCGATCCGGCCAGGGTTCAGTCCGACCCCGTCGAGGGAGACCTCCGACCCCGGGAGTGCGGCGGCCGCCACCGCCCAGCATGCCGCCGACGAGGCGTCGCCGGGCACCGAGACTTCCGCGCCCACCGGGCGCTGTCCGCCGTCGAGGCTGATCTCGGAGCCGTCGATTGACAGCTGCACACCGAACATCGCCAGGGCCCGCTCCGTATGGTCGCGTGTAGGCTGCCGTTCCCGAACGGTGGTCCGTCCGCGCGCCTGGAGGCCGGCCAGCAACACGGCGCTCTTCACCTGGGCGCTTGCCATCGGGGGGGCGTACTCGATGCCCGTTAGGGGGGCGCCGGTGATGGTGAGGGGCAGACGGTCGTCGACACCCTCGAGTCGGGCGCCCATGCGGGTGAGTGGTTCGATGACCCGCCCCATCGGTCGGCGCGACAGCGAGGCGTCGCCGACCAGCGTGGTGGTCAGCTGCTGGCCGGCCAGGACACCGGCGAGCAGGCGGACCGTCGTACCGGAGTTGCCGGCGTCCAGCGGGGTCCCGGGGGCCGTGAAGCCATCTATCCCGCGACCCTCGATCCGTACCCGGCCGCGGTCGGCGCCGTGTGCGGGGCGGTCGACGGCGACTCCGAGGGCAGCGAGGCAGTCCAAGGTGGAGGCGCAGTCGGCGCCAGGGGCATAGTTGGTGATGGTGGACGGCCCGTCGGAGATGGCCGCCAGTAGCGCATACCGATGAGAGACGGACTTGTCGCCAGGGATCTGCAGGCGCCCTTCAATCCGGGACGCCGGTTGTACCACGGTGGTGCCCATCCCGGCACTATAGCAGCCGGCGAGACCGTCGCCGTCACGCGAGCGCGATCCACGCTTGCGCCTGGCGTAGAACGGGCAGTATGTTACAGGGTGCCCGTGAGCCCAGGGGCACGACCCGCCTGGCGTCAGGCCTCCGAATGTCCATGAGTACCGACAGCGTCATCCGTCTGGAGTTTCGCAGCCACTTCGACATGCTGGATTTCGTCCAGGTGGTCAGCGAGACGGTGGGGCCGCTGGCGAAGCTCGACGACGATGCGATGCACTGGGTGTCGGTCGCGGTCCGCGAGTCGGTCATCAACGCGATCAAGCACGGGAACCGCGAGGTCGAGGACAAGCGGGGGACGGTGGAGTTCCCCCTCAGTCCGGCCGCCGATCCGAACCGGCTCACCGTTCGGGTCGTGGACCAGGGAGAGGGCTTTGACCCGGTCGAAGTGGCCGATCCGCTCGCGCCGGAGAATCTGCTGAAGTCCAGCGGCCGCGGGATCTTCCTCATGCGCAGCTTCATGGACGACCTCAAGTTGCAGCGGGCGCCCGAGGGCGGGATGGAAGTCGTCATGGTCAAGTCCGCGACGCCCTCGTCCTAGGCATCCCACGGTCGGCCTCATCTCTCGTGGCTCATCCTCCCATTTGGCTCGCGACGGCGATCGACGTCGTCGTGCGCGCTGGCGCCATCCAGATGGCGGCTCGTGGCCAAGATCTCGAGATCGACAAGAAAGGCCCGATCGACCTCGTGACCCGGGTCGACCTCGAGGTCGAGCGGATGTGCCGAGACACGATCGCGGCCAGGTTCCCGACCCACGCCGTGTTGGCCGAGGAGTTCGACGACGATCCCGCCATGGCTGACGCCAGTCACGTCTGGGTCTTCGATCCGGTCGACGGCACCGTGAACTATGCGCACGGGCTGCCGATGTTCTGCTCCTGTCTGGCGCTGGAAGTCGAGGGGCGTCCGGTGGTCTCGGCGGTGTACGACCCGTCGCGTCGCGAGCTGTTCACCGCCGAGCGGGGGGGAGGGGCCTGGCTCAACGGGGCGCCGATCAAGGTCTCCGACGCGGCGGTACTCGTCGACGCGATGCTCTGCACCGGGTTCCCCTATGACGTGCATCAGACGGTTGACGAGGTGGTCGGGCTGTTCGGGGCCTTCGTCTCACGGGCCCGTGCGGTCCGGCGGCTCGGTTCGGCGGCGATCGACCTCTGCTATGTTGCTGCCGGGCGACTCGACGGCTTCTGGGAACAGCGGCTGAATCCGTGGGACCTCTCGGCCGCGAGCCTCGTGGTGGAAGAGGCCGGTGGGCGGATCTCTCGGTTCGACGGCAGCCGGTTCGACACACGCTGCGGCGAGATCGTGGCGTCGAACCCGCAGATACACGGCCAGTTGCTGCAGGTCATCGCAGACCACGCCGTGTCGTCCTGACTGGACGAGGTGGACTCTTCCCAGGACACCGGTCCTGAACGGCAAGTGTTCCGCAACTCCTGGATAACAAACGAATAACCGGTATCGTTCGTTCTGGCATCGATCCTGCTCCAGTAGGGACCAGCGGGCGCGAGCGCCGGACGGTGCTCGCTCGAGCAGGAGGCATGCGATGAGGACGTTGCTGGTGCGCGGGATGTTGGGGGCGGTCACGATCGCCTTCATGGCGGCGGCGCCGGTCGAGGCGCAGACGCACAAGTTGAGCCTGAATTTCGGCGTCTTCTCTCCGCAAGGGGAGGACACGCGGATCGACGACGACGTCGTGGTCGAGAACCTTGGCCTCTTCGCCTTCACGGTCGACGATTTCCGCGGGGGCAGCGTCGAGGCGGGCTGGTTGGTCGAAACGGGCGACTTCCTCGAGGTCGGCGTCGGGGTCGGCTTCTACCAGAAGACGGTGCTCAGCGTATACAACGACTTCATCAACGACGACGGCACCGAGATTCCGCAGGACTTCAAGCTGCGCGTGACGCCGGTGACGGCCAGTGTCCGGTTTTTTCCCTTCAGCCTGGATCAGCCGGTGCAGCCCTATGGAGGGGTGGGGATCGGGTTCTTCAGCTGGCGTTACAGCGAGGTGGGGGAGTTCATCGACTTCAACACCTTCGATGTCTTTCGCGACCGCTTCGTGGCGACCGGGACCGACGTCGGACCAGTCTATCTGGCGGGTATCCGATTCCAGATGAACGAAACGTTCGGGATCGGTGGTGAAGTGCGCTATCAGGACGTGGCCGGCGTCGTCGGCATCGACCAGGGCTTCCTGGACGAGCGGATCGATCTGGGTGGGCTGACGTCGTCGCTTACAGTGAGCATCGGCTTCTGATGCGACGGCGGGACGTGCTCCCGCCGTCATCACACCGGTATACTGCGGCCGTCGCTCGCCTGCTCCCCAGGCGGGCGGCGGCCTTCCTGTGGTACGTCTGGTCGATTGGCTCGAAGCGTTCGCGTCGTCACTGGGCGGTACCGGGCTGTTCGTCGTCGCCTTCCTCGACTCCTCCTTTATCTCACTGCCGGAAATCAACGACGTGCTGGTGGTCATGATGGTCACCAGGAACGAAGCCTTGATGCCCTACTACGCGGGCATGGCGACGGCCGGTTCGGTCGCGGGCTGCTTGGTGCTGTATGCCCTGGGCCGTAAAGGCGGTAGTGCCCTGCCCCGCCGCTGGGTCGCCGGCCCGCGGCTGGAGTCGGCCATGCGCATGTTCGAGCGCTTCGGGGTGCAGGCGGTGGTCGTGCCGGCCTGCTGTCGCCGCAGGCGCCGTTCAAGGTGTTCGTGCTCCTGTCGGGGCCGGTCTGGCGATTCGTGGCCGCGGTCAGCATCGGGCGGGGAGTGCGCTACTTCGGCGGGGGTGTGCTGGCGGTCCGCTATGGTGACCAGGTGCTCGATGCGCTTCGCACCCACGGCCCGACCATCACGGCCGTCGTGCTGGTTGTGGTCGTACTGGGCATCTCGGGCTGGCTCCTGTGGCGCAGGGCTCAGGCCTGAGCGGTCGAGTTATATAATCCTCTGACCACTCTATGGGTCCAGAGCTGTCGGTAGTCATCCCTCTCCTGGACGAGGCGCCCAACGTCGAGGCACTGTGTCGCGAGCTGACCGAGACACTCGAGGCGTGGGGACGCTCCTACGAGGTGATCCTCGTCGATGACGGGAGCACGGACGAGACCTTCTCGATTCTGAGCACGCTGCACGCCGCCGACCGGCGGCTCAGGGTGGTCAGACTACGACGCAATTTCGGCCAGACCGCCGCGTTCTCGGCGGGGTTCGCCCGCGCGCGAGGGCGTCTGATCGTCACCGCGGATGGCGACCTCCAGAACGACTTGCGCGACATCCCGCGGATGGTGGACAAGCTCGAGGAGGGCTACGACATCGTCTGCGGCTGGCGCAAAGCGCGCAAGGACGCCTGGATCAACAGGCGGCTGCCGTCGATCCTGGCCAACGCGCTCATCTCGCGCGCGACCGGGGTCCGACTCCACGACTACGGCTGCTCCTTGAAGGTGTTCCGGGCCGAGGTGGTGAAGTCGTTGCGGCTGTATGGGGAGATGCATCGCTTCATCCCGGCGATCGCCAGTGAGCAGGGCGTGCGGATCGCCGAGGTGGTGGTGAATCACCGGGCCAGGCAGCATGGTCGTTCGAAGTACGGCATCTCACGGACGATTCGTGTGCTCCTCGACCTGGCGACCGTGAAGTTCCTGCTGAGCTATTCCACGCGTCCGCTTCAGATCTTCGGGCTCGTCGGGCTCGCCATGGGCGGGGCCGGCGCGCTCATCACCGTATATCTCGGCTACGTCCGGTTGTTCGAAGGTCAGGCCATCGGAGGGCGACCGTTGCTGTTGCTGGGGATTCTGCTTGCCTTCACCGGGGTCCAGCTGGTCACCCTGGGGTTGCTGGCCGAGATGCAGGCTCGCACCTATCACGAGTCCCAGGGCAAACCCACCTACTACATCCGGGAGTTGCTCGACCGCTCGGTCGAAGAGCCGGCGGCGGTGCCGGTACCCGAGTAGGAGCGCTCCTGAATCGTTCATGACTCCCGCGCAATCCAACTGGCGGGTGCGGCTGCTGCTCGGCGCCTCTGGCCTCGGGCTGGGGGCGGCCGCCTGGCTCACGCCGGCCTCCCAGTACATCGTGGCCTGGAGCGATGAGGGGCCGGTGCGGGTGGCACTGCTGGCCCCACCCGTCTGGCTGTTCCCAGCCTGCATGGTGAGCGTTGGCCTGGTCTGGGCGCTCGCCTGGCGTTGGGGGCGGAGCGAGGAGGCCCTGGCGGGCCTGGCGCGGATGCTGGCGCCGCTCCTGCTGTTCTGGCTCTGGGCGCTGCCGTATCTGCCCTGGCTGGTCACCGAGCTGCCGCTGTTGCTGCTGTTGGCCGGGCCGCTCAGATGGCTCGTGGCTGCCATCGCCGTCGCCGGTGTGGTCTGGGTTGCCCGCGACCAGGGGAGCCTCGGGTGGCCGGTGTGGCGCTGGTCGGCTCGACAGTTCGTCATCGTCGCCAGCCTCGTG
>CAJWMX010000155.1 GCA_913043805.1 uncultured Acidobacteriota bacterium
CGCAGGAGTGCCACACGTGCATTACGAGATTAGCCTGCCGAGCCAGGTCGACCTTGCGTTGAACCTTGACCGGAGCGATACGACGCTCTCGGGGCTGGAAGGGCAGCTGCTTCTTGAACTGGACCGGAGCGACCTCACGGTGGCCGAACTGTCAGGAACCATCACGATCGTACTCGACCGGGGTGGCCTCGAGGCGCGCGACCTCGCCGGTGTCGTCGCGCTGGACGTGGACCGAGGTGACAGGCTGCGGGTGGACAGCGTCGACGGGAGTCTCGACCTTGAGCTCGATCGCACGGATGCGTTCCTGACACGGGTTCGGCTCAATGGGGATTCGGCGGTCGAGATCGATCGCGGCGATCTGAGTCTGCAGTTGATGGCCGACCAATCCGTCTCCCTTGAAGTGCAGGGGACTCGCCGGACCAGGGTACAGGGCGGCGTGCGTCTTCAGACCGGGTTGCAGCGCGGCGAACAAAGAGGCGCGATCGGTGGGGGTGGGGTCCGCCTACGCATCGAGGCCGACCGCGTTGTCGTTCGCCTCGACACGAACTGAACCCGGACCCGAGGCCTTTGTGGCCGATGTCGTCTGCGGAGTCGCTGAACTTTGACCACTGACGAAGCGACCGGACGTAACGAAATGGGTCCACGCAATAGCTGCAAGCTCTGCTTGTCGGTAGCTTTAGCCAGAAACGGAGTCATTAGATCAAGAAGTCTCGAGCGTAAAATGTATCCTCGATTAATATGTATTTGAGCGGAATATCCCCACCCACCAGGATCTCGTCGATCAAATCAGTCGGGTTCATGACGATGGGCTTGCCGTGAATATTCAGCGAAGTATTCAAGACGGCCCCAATGCCAGACTCTTCCTTAAAAGCTGTAATCAGCGCGTGATAGCGCGGGCAGGTGTCTTCCGTCACGCGTTGTGGTCGAGCGGTATAGTCATAGGGGTGTGTTGCGCCCTTGAGATGTTTGCGTCCCAGCTCCGTGGTATCAAAGCAACCTGTCATAAAGGCAGACGAAATGCTCTTAGGATTCACGATGTAGTCGTCATAAGAAGAATCCAATACTGAAGGGGTGAAAGGCATCCAGAAGTCGCGCTTCTTGATCAAATCATTAATCTTGCGCACTGAATCTTGACTGGACGGATCCGCAATGAGAGAGCGATGCCCCAGCGCGCGCGAACCAAACTCCATGCGCCCGTTGCATAGCCCTACGATCTCTCCAGCGGCTAATACCTTTGCGACTTCTCTTAGATCGACGTTATTGATCTGGCGGTAATACTGTTTGATGAAGGGATGTTCACTAAACGTCCTCTTATTGGCTTGATCAACATCCGGACCCCAGTATGCCGTTTCGTTGGATCTAATCACCTCATGGGCTTTTTCGGGACCCAGTTGATCGTAAATAGCTAAATAGGCCGCGCCTATGGAGAGGTTTTCATCTCCTGGGCCAGGCGGTACAAAGAAAGAGTCAACCCGGGCTGATTCGATCAAGCGTTTGTTGGCCTTTACGTTATTGGCTACGCCACCATTGAAGGCAAAGTGGTTAGTCTTGAGCTCAGAGCCAATATTTTCAAACCACTCGCATAGCCTGGTTTCTACAAAGTCTTGCAAGCCGCCAGCGATACCATCAAACCGGTAGATTCTAAGTTTGTCTTTAAAGTAAAAGAAATGATCTCGGACTTCACTGTTGGTCTTAAACTTCAAGCCATCGACCGCAAGCGAGTCTAGGAAAACATTTCGCGGCCCCTGCTTGTGATACTCGGAAGCGTAGGGGGCAAGGCCCATAACCTTGTACTCGTGCTCATTAGGGCGCATCCCCAGCAACAGGGTGACCGACGAATAAATCTTTCCGATGAGGTTGCTGCGCGTTTCAGTAACCTCTCGAAACAAGCCGTTCTCCACTAGATGAACGCTGTCGTAAGCCCCGTCGCCACCGGCATCGGCGGTGACAATAGCCATCCTTTGGTGGCGGTTGGGATTGGTGTAGTAGGCATACCAGGCATGGCAGCGATGATGGCGATGGAATGAAATGCGGGCGTCGTCTATGCCGACATGGTCAGCGACAAACTGGCGCCGCATGTGCTTAATGTCATCCAAGACATCGGCGCCCACTTCATTGGTAGTAGCAAAAGGAATCGTGCTTATCGGGTAAGCCAGGTCGCCTTTGGGCTCGTAGCTAGGGAAGACGTCGGCTAAACGTACCTGCTTGTTTTCAAAGAGGATGGGATAGTAGTAGTCCTCTTGCCACTTAAGATAATCGCTGACCGAAAATGTCGTGGCCACATTGTGGATGTTATTCGGCACCAGTTTTTCGGTGGCGATGGCCACGTGATCCACGTCACGGGCTGTCACTCCAGCGACTTCAAAGCAGGCGCGAATGGCGTGAGCAGGAAAACCGCCTACACTCTTGATACGCTGCAGACGTTCTTCACTGATCGCAACGAGGAGTCTGCCATCCTGAACCAAACAGGCCGATGCATCATGTGAATCATTGATTCCTAATACCAACATAGTCGTCTAGTTTCCGCCGACCGCTAGTTGAGCGGTTCCAGCACGAACGTCGGTCCGGTCGGTTCGCAGGGCCCGGCCGCCCGCTTCAGGTTGTCGGTCGCCGTGGCGGTCTGGTACGCCGTCTCCACGCTCCGCTCGTAGTCTCCCACGTCTATCGTAAACCACCGGGCGTTGACCCGGCTCGCGACGTTGATGGCGTTTCGCATGTCGGTCATCAGGACAGCCCGCAGGCAGGGATTCCCCGACGCGAGGGGACCTTGCCGTAGACGGTGTGGACCATGAATACCCCATCCGCATCCCTAGGCGTTCCAGGGTTTGGACCGATCCTCTGCTGGTCGGCGATGTTGAGTCGTGGGAGATTGTTGTCCTTGAGCGACCGAAAGCTCTCATCGTGCATGAGCTGGAGCGGGTCGACCAGGTTCTGATTGGCGTGTTGCCGGAAACTGCCGAACTGAGAGACGGACTCGAGTTGGAACGGTGATCCGGAGCTGATCTGTCCGGTCGCCGGACGGGTGGCCCCCGGGGCGGATACCAGTCCGACACCCGACTGGAGAAACTGTCGTCGTTGCATGCTCGCGGTGCCCCCTGTCCTTTGCCGTGAGTCTATTGTGCACCGCACGGACGCCGAAGGATCGCCGGGTCACCCTTGACAGCGATTCGCCGAGCCTCGAAACTCCAGGACCATGAGCGAATCGACCCCCCTGGCGGGAAAGACCGGTCTCGTGTTCGGCGTCGCGAACAAGCGGAGCATCGCTTGGGCCATTGCGCAGGCCTGGGCCGAGGCCGGCGCGAACCTGATCTTTAGCTACCAGGGCGAGCGGCTCCGGGGCAACCTCGAGCAGCTGACCTCGACGTTCGGCGAGGACGTGCCGATGTATCCCTGCGATGTCAGCAGCGACCGGGAGATCGACGGGTTCTTCGAGCGAGTGCGGTCGCACACCGACCGGGTCGACCTGCTGCTGCATGCGGTGGCGTTTGCCCCGAAGGAGGCGCTTGAGGACGATTTTCTGAGCACTACCCGCGAAGCGTTCGCCGCCTCTCACGACATCAGCGCCTATTCGTTGGTGGCGTTGTCCCAGCGGGCCGCACCGTTGATGACTGCCGGCGGCAGCATCATAGCCATGAGCTACTACGGCGCCGAGAAGGTCGTCCCGCACTACAACGTCATGGGGGTCGCGAAAGCGAGTCTTGAGGCGTCGACCCGCTATCTGGCACGTGATCTTGGCGAGCGGCAGATCCGGGTGAATTGCATCAGCGCCGGACCGGTGCAGACGCTGGCGGCGCGTGGTATCTCGGGCTTCACCACTATGCTCAACCACTACAAAGAGCATGCGCCGCTCAAGCGGAGTTGCGACCCGGTCGAGCTGGGCAAGACCGGTGTGTTTCTGGCCAGCGATGGCGCCGCCGCCATCACCGGGCAAACCATCTACGTGGACGGCGGCTACCAGATTATGGGGATGTGATTATGAGCATGCGTGTTCTCCTTTCGGTATCGGCGGTAGGCTTGTTCTTGGGCGTGGCGGCGCCCGCCGCCGCGCAGTGCCACCCTGACGGCGACGTGGAGTTCATCTGTGGACCGGTTAGTCCCGAGGACCTCGTGCTGGTGCCAGATTCGCCGTGGGTGATCGCGGCCGGTATGGAGGACGACGGCTATCTCTATGCGATCGACCGGCGCGACCACAGCGTCGTGTCGCTGTTTCCCGCGGCCAGCTACGGCGCGAAACCGGACCCGACCTACGCCGGCTGCTCACGCATGGTGACTGGCGGGTTCCGTCCGCATGGCCTCAGCTTGCGCGCTGGCACCAATGGTCGGCACACCTTGTATGTCGTGCGTCACGGCGCCCGCGAGGCGATCGAGGTATTCGAGCTCCACGCCAGGCCGGGCGTACCTGCCTTGACCTGGCAGGGGTGCGCCGAAGCGCCCGAAGGCGTCGAGTTCAACTCCGTCACGGCGCTGCCGGGACAGGGGTTCGCCGCCACCCACTTCAACCCGGCGGAAGGCGAGTTGTGGGAGTGGCAGCCCGGGGCCGGGTGGATCGAGGTGCCTGGGAGCACCTGGCAGGGCCCCAACGGCCTGGTGTCGTCACCCGACGGCGAGTGGTTGTACATCGGTGGATGGGCGACCAGCTCGCTCGTCCGCTTGTCGCGGGGACGTACTCCGGTCGAGGTGGATAGCGTGGACGTAGGATTCCGCGTCGACAACGTGCGTTGGGTCCCGGACGGCTCACTGTTGGCCGCGGGCCACCACTGGGACGACGACGCGGTGCTGGGGCGGTGCTTTCAGCAGGGCGACTGCAGCGGTGTGACGTCTCGAGTGGCGCGGGTGGATCCCGAGACGCTCATCGCCGAGGAGATCGTCCGTTATCCCTCGAACGATCACTTCCTGCTCGGGACCGTCGGCCTGCAGGTGGGCGACGAGATCTGGGTCGGCAGCATCGCCGGCTCCGACCGTATCGCCCGATTCCCAGCGCGGTAGGTCCGCCGGTGCAGAAGGGCGGGTCGTTCACGTTCCGCCACGCGGGCGCTCCGCCCGATACCACCGGCGTCGCCACCTTCTGTGACGGCGCGCGTGCGTGCGGTCACCGATAGCAGGGCAAACCAAGGGGGTCGTGGATCCGGGTCGGACTGAGCTGCCGGTCCACGCGGACAGCGTAGGAGAGCTGCCCGCCGAAGGTGGATTCGGCGACGACCCGGTAGCGACGCATGACGTGCTCGAATACCAACGGAAACTGACGCGGGAACGCGTCGTCGTCGGCGAGCGACAGCGCGATTGGCACGCGCTGTCGACGGAGTCGCTCGAGCGTCAGGCGCTGGTCGGCCGGGCTCGAATGCCAGCCAGGGTGCAGATAGACCTGGCCACCCGCGAACGCGCGTTCCGCGAAGAAGAACACTTCCGGGGCGAACCACGTCACGAACAGGCGGTCGGTTGGAGCGGTGCATGTTTGCGCCCATCGGGTGAGCGCTCCGAGACCGTGGTCGTAGTGCCAGGTATCCATCGGTCGGAGGCGGTCACCGTCGATCCTCTGCGTGAGGCGGTCGTTTGCTTCCCCGAGGCCGCTGAGGACACCGAGCTTGTCCACTTTTCCCGGGAGGTCGCCGAAGATCGCGGCTGCCCAGGCCACGCTTAGCCAGAGAACCCCGGCTGCCGTCCACCGTGTCCCCGTCGTCCAGCCCGGTCCGCCACCAGCCAGCCAGTGGCCGGCGGCCCAGGAGGCCAGCGCCACGACCAGCCCCGCGACATCCGGGAGCCTGGAATCGGGCGACCCGCGGACCAGGGTCTGTAACGCGACGGCCAGCAGCAGCGTCGCGGCGATGCTCCAGGCCGTTTCCGCCGGGGAGAGGAGGCCTCGCCGCAGGCAGACCAGCAGAGTGACCACGCAAGCCACCGGCACGAGGAGGAAGAGGTAATAGAGCGAGGCTAGGGCGTTCCCCTCGGTGGCGACGCCGGGAAGCAGTTGCATACGGAGCACCGGGAGCCGTCGCGTCATCCGCGTCCACAGCCGTTCCTGCACCAAGGTCGCCGTCTGCCGGTCGACACCGCTCGTATCTTCAACGACCGGATCGCCGATCAACGCGGTCAGCGTCTCCGAGCCGACATCGTTCGGGACATAGCTCCACGTGGTCCCCTCGACCTGCACCGGATCCGAGAGGCCGTAGGTCGTCGCGAGTTCACGCCGTACGGTGTCGTCCAGGTCGGCCGCCCACCGGACGTTCACCCGCCTCTGGCTGGGAGGGTTCATCCTCAGGAGCAGCGCCGAGAAGTCGACGTTGAATGGCAGGGGGTTGATGCGCAGGTCGATCACCCGCCGCCCCGGCCCCCACACCTCTTGCACATAGGCCGTAAGGCCGGTCGTGGCCTGAATGAAGATCCCGTAGGGGAGGAGGCAGAGCGTCGTCACCACGGCATACCGACCGACGGCCGTCAGGCTCTGTCGGGGCTCGGACCAGTGCGTGGCCACCAGCAGGGTGACCGCGAACAAGCCGATGTACACGCCGTGGTCGTGACGAAACAGGAACGCTACCGCCGTGATGACGCCGAGGCCGACGAGCCGGCCGCTGGCCGTAGGTCCAGCCTCCGGCCAGAGCAAGCACGTACAGGAACGCTTTGGGGTAGCCATAGGGGCGCGGCACCAAGAGCAGCGCCAGCAGGAAGGCCCCCA
This sequence comes from uncultured Acidobacteriota bacterium, assembly GCA_913043805.1. Classification (GTDB taxonomy): domain Bacteria; phylum Acidobacteriota; class Vicinamibacteria; order Vicinamibacterales; family UBA8438; genus UBA2994. The sequence goes on from CAJWMX010000155.1 coordinate 6,671, forward strand.
TGCTGACGACCGGGGAGCCCGACAGCCGCGACGAGAGACTGTAGGTCAGCGTGGAGCCCAGAGCGAGAAACGCCGCGGTGAGGATCGTCTCGGCAAAAAAGGTTGTGTCCGAAGAGGGTGAGACCGACCGCCGACACGTAGTAATGCAGGACCACCCCCGGATCGAAGAAGTCCCGACCAGGCAGCTCGCCACCGAGGATCTGCTGCGCTCTCGAGAGATGGACGAAGTGATCGTTGGGAACGGTGAGGACGAGGTATTGATAGAGGAAGGTCGCGGTGAAGAGCCCGAGCATGCCGCCCCATCGTCGCCACGAGCGTGGTGGTCG
>CAJWMX010000156.1 GCA_913043805.1 uncultured Acidobacteriota bacterium
CCGCGTCGCCGACGAGCCCTTTCGTCTCGGCGGTCAGCGGCGCGGCCAGCACCAGCCAGTCGGCGGCGCCCACCAGCGCGCCCAGCGCGTCGGAAGGATGCACGGCGTCGAAGGGAGACGCGGCTCGTCCGCGCCGCGAGACGCCGATCACCGAGCAGCCGAGTGCCCGGAACCGCTCCGCGATGGCCTTGCCCACCGTCCCTGTCCCCACCACGACGGCGTTGCTACCGACCAGGCTGCCCGGACGTTGAGGCGACCATCGTCGGCCGCGCTGCTCGCGTCGAAAGTCGTCGAGTCGTTGGGCGTGCGCCAACGCGTGTGCCAGGCAATACTCCGCGATCCGGTCGCCGAGACGTCCCGGCGAGCGGGTCAGCTGTACGCGCGGTGGCCACCCCGCGGCGATCAGTGCGTCGACTCCCGCGCCGGTCGAGTGTACCCACCGGATGGACGAGGCGGAGAGATCGACACCCGCGGCGAAGCCGACCAGGGCGTCCGCCCACGCCAGGTCCTCGATGGTGATCTCGCCCGGAGCGCGCACGCGCAGGCCGAGCGCTGGACGACGGCGCTGTACGAGCTCGGCCCACGCGTTGCCGTCGCGGTCGCACACGAGGACGTGGTTCGTCGACATGGGTCGGCCCGCTTAATCGCAGCCGGTGCGACGACGGGTGGACAGGTAGTGGTGCCACAGGATCCGGGCGGCGACGGCGCGCCAGGGGTGCCAGCGCCGCGCGACCCGGCGCAGCCGCTCCCGGTTCGGGCGCGTCCTGAGCCGCAGGACCTCTTGCGCCGCGGTCTCCAGCGCGAGGTCGCCGTCCGGCCAGACGTCGGGCCGACCGAGGGCCATGAGCAGGTAGATGTCGGCCGTCCACTTCCCGATGCCTCGCACCGCCATCAGCGCCTCGCGGACGTCGTCGTCCGCCAGTTGGCCGAGCCGTCGCAGGTCGATCGTGCCCTCCTGGACCTGCCTCGCCAGGCCGATTGAGTAGGACGCCTTCTGCCTGGTCACGCCCGCACGACGCACGTTGGCTTCCGATACCGAGGCGAGCCGTTCGGGCGTGATCTCGCCCAGGGCGTTCTCCATCCGGTCGTAGGTGGCCCGGGCGGAGGCGAGCGAGACCTGCTGTTCGAGGATGATCCGGACCAGCGCGGCGAACCCGGGTCTTCGACCCCAGAGCGGCGGCGGACCATACCGATCGACGACGCTGGCCAGCGCGTCGTCGCTCCCCGTCACTGCCGCGACGCCCTCGAGCAGTGTCGTCCTCGTCAGTCGTCGAGGTGCGTTTGGAGTGGGGCTCATCTCGGCGTGGCGCCCGGCTGCCCCGGGGGCGGAAATGGCTTCGCGAAGGTGAAGGCGTCCGGGGTGGCGCCCCGGTCCGCCAGTATGTCCAGGCGTTGCTTTTCTTCGATGGGGTCGGGCCGGTGTCCAGCCTCGACCCACCACAGGACGCTATGCGGTGCGTCGATCGAGCGGAACCAGCGTTCACGGTCGAGCAGCGGTTCGCGGTGTGTGCCCCGATAGACGAAGTCGCGGAGCGCCTCGACGTTCTCCCACATCGACACATTGATCAGCATCGCCGGGTCGTCGTACACCTCCCGCGCCACCCGTTCTGGGTCGGGGATGTCGAGTCGCCACACGAACCCCGGCGCGGCATCCGCCGCCGCGTTGACGGCCGCGATCTGGGCGACGAACCCGGTCATCCGCGGGTCGTCGAGCGGCGCTCGCGCATAAGCGATGTTCATCTGGGCCAGCTGATACATCCGTGTCCTCAACAGCAGGTCAGCCGAGGGGCCGACTCGTTCGCCGGGAGGTCTCGGCCGGTCGTGCAGCAGAGCCGCTCGCGGTCGGTCCGAGTCGTCGGCAGGTGGCTCAGGGCGTGAGTCGCGGCCCCCAGGACCGACTCGAGCACCCCGTCTTCGGGAGCGACGAGGCGGTAGTGTACCCACTGACCCTCCCGCCGGTCGGCCACTAGCCCGGCGCGCTTGAGATAGGCTAGATGTCGCGAGGCCGTCGGCTGAGGAATCTGCAGGCTTTCGTGAATCTCACAGACGCAGACCTCGCCGGCCGACAGCAAGCCCAGTATTCGCAAACGGGTCTGGTCGGCCAGGGCCTTGAACATCGCCTCCATCGACGAAAGCTGGCTCATCGTCTGTTTCATGGGGACATTATATTCGCATTGACAAATATATGGGCACGCGCATGTGTTTCGGATATATTTGGATAGGCGAATATACAAGTGGTTGCACTGAGAAGGAGCGCAAGGCATGACTGACGCAACACCGATCACCGAAGAGGTGCGACGCAAGTATGGAGAGATCGCGACCGGGGCACCGACTCGTGCTGTGGACCTGCCGCCTGCGGATGCGGCGATTAATATCCGATCACCGGTGGCCTCTATGCCGGCGAGGAACTCGGCTCGCTGCCGGCTGAGGCTGTGACCGCGTCGCTGGGATGCGGCAATCCCACGGCGCTTGCCGAGCTGCGGCCCGGCGAGGTCGTGCTCGACCTCGGATCGGGTGGAGGCATCGACGTGCTGCTCTCCGCGCGGCGGGTCGGGCCTGACGGATTCGCCTACGGCCTCGACATGACCGACGAGATGCTCGCCCTGGCACGGCAGAATCAGCGACAGGCGGGCGTGAAAAACGTCGAGTTCCTCAAGGGCGGCATCGAGGCGATTCCGCTGCCCGACCACTCGGTCGACGTCATCATCTCGAACTGTGTGATCAACCTGTCAGCCGACAAGGACCGCGTCTTCGCCGAAGCGCGGCGGGTGCTCAAGCCGGGCGGACGGTTCGCGGTGTCCGATGTGGTGCGACGCAGGGACGTCCGACCAGAGCTTCAGCGGAGCATCGAGTTGTGGGTCGGCTGCGTCGCTGGAACCCTGGAGGAGCGCGACTACCTGGCACGGCTGGAGAAGGCCGGCTGCGTCCAGTCGTCGATCGAGCCTACCCGGGTCTATGAGGCGAAGGACGCTGCCCAGTTTCTCGCCGAGGCTGGGTTCGACACCGAACAGATCGCCCACGAGGTCGATGGCGCGTTCATGAGCGCCTTCATTCGAGCCGAGACGCCACCGGCGGTATCCTGAGCTCGGAGACCAACCATGAGTACTTCCTCGGCTAGCGACTCTGTTTCCGGGCTCCTCTTCCTGTGCGTGGCCAACTCGGCGAGGAGTCAGATGGCCGAGGGCCTGGCGCGCGCGCGCTTCGGCGACCGCGCGCGGGTCCAGAGCGCGGGCTCTCAACCCGCCACCGTGAACCCTTTCGCGGTCGAGGCGCTGGCTGATGTCGGAATCGACATCAGCCAGCACTCGTCAAAGCACGTTGAAAATATCGATCCAGCGGATGTGGATGTCGTGATCACGCTGTGCGCTGAGGAGGTGTGTCCGGTCTTTCCCGCCCGGGTACGGCATCTGGCCTGGCCCCTTCCAGACCCGGCCGGCTCCGGCACGGAAGCGGAGCAGCGCGCACGCTTCCGCCGCACACGCGACGAGATCGCCCGCCGCCTGGAAGCCCTAGAAATCTAGCTGGATCGGAACGGTCACCATCTCAGAACTCGGTGACCGCGCCACTCGGGCCCTTCGATCACGAAACGCCACTCGGGGTTGCGGCGATCGTCGCGCAGCGACTGGCGCACGAGGTCGAAGGTCGGGAGATGTTCATCCGCGCATTCGAAGTAGGTGATGAAGTCGTACTCATCGGCTCGCTGATACCCGTCGTGGTTGTGATACAGCCGGCGATAGATCGTGTCGATGCCCCGTTCGGCCGCCTTGGCGTGGCCCGACACGGTGTTGCCGCTCTGGCGGTCGACGTGGGGATAGAAGTAGCTGTGCCGCTCGAGCATGCTCATACTCCACCAGGCGGCGGTCTTGCTCATGGGGATGATGACGTTACGCGACACGTCGCCGGTCGTGTGCTCGGCCGCCGCGTACTCGTGCAGGGCGTCGCTGGTATAGCGCGGGGCCTGCACCGCGCCGGCGAGCGCCCGCACCGTCGCCACGCGACCGAGACGACGCGCCAGCTCGGTTTCGATCTCATCCAGCCGCGGCCGATACTTCGTCGTCACGTGTGCCACGAACGCCGCCGAGAGCAGTCCGTCGTTGTACTGCCCGGGTGTTGGGCAGGCCAGGAACTGGATGGTCTCGTTCGAGCGGTTGCTCGGGGTGCCGTTGGCGTGGAACTCGTTGAAGAAACCGCGCGCGATGCAGCCACCGGCCTCGCGGAGACGCGCCCGACTTCGGGTGTCGTCCTGGGCCAGGGTGACGAAGAGAAACTTCGAGTACACGAGGTTCACGCCGAGCGCACTCGAGCCGTTGCCGTTGCTCTCTCCGCATTATCGGCTGCGCCCTCGGTTCAGCCGCCGTCACGGCGAAGAAAGCAGGCAGGATGCGCAGATGCGTGCAACCGCTGGAAGGCCCGAACTGACGTAACATTCCAGACCGAGGGCCGGGTGGCCCTCGAGTCTCCACCCCAGCGATGATCCTGCCCCTCGGCGACGAGCCGAATCCCCGCGATGTCCCGGTGGTGACCTATGTGCTCATCGTCGTGAACTGTCTCGCCTATGTGTTCATCACCCTGCCGCTGAGCTTTGTCCGTCCGGAGCTCAATGACCCGGCGGTGCTGGACTACGTCCGCGCGGTGGCCGACTCGATCCCGGGTCGGGTGCCGCTCGAAGCGATCGCCCGCAGCCTGTCCGAATACGACCTGTTCGTCTTCCGCTGGGGCTTTCGTCCGGCGGCGCCTCAGGTCGTCGATCTGTTCTCGGCCATGTTCCTGCACGCCGGTTTTCTCCATCTGGCCGGCAACATGCTCTTTCTCTGGATCTACGGCGACAACGTGGAGTATCGCCTGGGCCGGTTCCGGTATCTGGCTGCGTATCTGGGCACCGGCGTGGCGGCCACCGTCTTCCACGGCATCTTCTCGTCCGACTCGGCCCTGCCCCTGCTCGGTGCGTCCGGGGCCATCTCGGGTGTCCTGGGGTTCTACTTCGTTTGGTTCCCCCAGAATCGAGTGCGCCTGTGGGTCATGCTCTTCCCGTTCTTCATGAACGTGATCCATGCCCCGGCGCGGCTGGTCCTGGGGTTCTACGTGATTGCCGACAACCTGCTCCCGCTCCTGGTGTCGGGTGGTGCCGGCAGCGGGGTCGCCTATGGCGCGCACATCGGCGGGTTCATCGGAGGACTGGGCGCGGCCTGGGTGCTCAACCGCCGATCCCTGCAGATACCACCGCAGGAGTTCCGAGATCCGGCCACGCCGCTGGCCTCCACGGTGCCCCCCGGCGGTCTGGCCGCGCTGATCGAGGAGGGCGACTTCGAAGAGGCGGCGCGACAGTATGTCGGGCTCTCGACGAGCGAGACCCGGCGCCTGCTCAGCGAGGACCACTCCATGCGGCTGGGCAGCTGGATGGCCGCCAAGGGGCATCCGCACGCCGCGCTGGCGCTCTTCCAGCGTCACATTCGCGACTATCCCATCGGCCAGACCGCCGCGGCAGCCCATGCCGCCGCCGGTCTGCTTCAGCTCCGTTCGTTCGGGCAGCCCACCGCCGCCTACCAGCACCTGGTCGAGGCGCTCGGGATGAATCCCAGCCCGGAAACCGAGGCGCAGGTCAGGCAGGGATTGGCGCAGATCGCGGCGATCCAGAAGTTCAAGCTGAGCGCGTTGTAGCCGGGCGAGGCCGTTGCCGCTGGCGCGAGCGCTTCGATATAATCGAAGACGCCACCGTTGCTGGGAGGTCGTTCAATGGTAGGACACGCGGCTCTGGACCGTGTAATCGGGGTTCGAATCCCTGCCTCCCAGCCAAATCTCTCTTTTCACACGATCTGACGCCTCGGTGGTGGCTGCCTGCGCCGCGGCCGCAGCCGTATCTGCCAGCAGGTCAAACGGTTGGCGGAAATCCGCCTTGAGCTCCCCGTCCCGCCACGAGCAGTTCGAAACCAGGAAGTCGAGCAAACGCCGCTTCTCGCGGGCTTCCTGCTTCTCGAAGAGCCGCCGAGCGTTGCGTGCGAGTTCGAGAAGTCGGACGCCCTCCTCCATGTAGGACTGGTTGGCGGCCTGAAGAGCTCAAGGACATCACTGTCGAGTCCGCTGAAACCCAGCACGAGGCAGTGGGTACTCCTTCGGACGGCGGCTTGAGCGAGTTCAGCATGTCCGGGCGGGCATTGAAAGCTCTTACGGCCTCCGAGCGGTGCAGCGAGGACAGGATAGAGGGCGACGATCTCCGCGGGCCCGGTTGTAGCCTCGATGTGCTTCCATCGTTGAGCATGAGAGGCGAGGACCTCGATCTCTCCTTCTAGATCCAGACTTGGAAGGGCCGAGAGGCTTCGGACGATTCTCTCCGCCACCGGATCTGTAAGGTCGGCCCCAGGCTGCAACGGTACCCGGGTCGCCGGCGCTGGTCGGCCCCAATTGACTGACCCATGCAGCTTGACGACGGCCCACCGCCACTCTGGTGAGTGCTCGGTTGTGTCGGACCACTTGGGTCACTGCCGACAAGAGGCGAAGCTCGGTTATTTGCTGAACATCACCTGGCCAATGGCTCCGTTGACAGGCTCGGCCGGAGCATCAGGGCCCAGTGCTCCATCACCGAATAGCTCTTGAAATTCCGGGTCCTCGAAGAATGTATCGGTCGCCTTTCCGTACTCTTCGTACGAGGGGTAACCGAAGGTGTGGTGGAAGGTGTTGAATCCTCCACCCGATCCTGGACCACCTAGTTCCTGTACGAGCGTGTGGTAGGAGGGACGAACGTCGAGTCGCGTCAGGATTGAATCAAATCTCTCCATAAGGGCAACGAAATCTTCTATTCTGCCCGGCTTTACCTTCCAAGTGTCTGTCCATACGTGTGCCGGCATTTGACCACCTTTCT
>CAJWMX010000157.1 GCA_913043805.1 uncultured Acidobacteriota bacterium
TCAGGACCCGAAGGACCGTGCTCTAGGCGCGGTAGGTCTCGATCGCGATGTCGGCCAGGCTCGAGAGGTACTGCTGGTTCGCGGGCGAGAGCAGAGTGTCGCTCTCGAGGCGCTCCCAGATCCGACCGAGGGTATAGAAGAAAATCTGCTTGAAGCCGGCCAGGTGCGCACGCATGGTCTCCAGATTCCCGGCGCCCGATGCCCGAGGGGGCAGGGTGACAGCGTCGACCGCTTCGCGCCAGGGGAGAAGCCCGCGTTCAGCCCGCTTCAGCATCGTCTTGGCAATGCTGAGACGACAGATCTCGCTCGTACCTTCGTAGATGCGGGTGATGCGAGAGTCGCGATACCACCGGGCGGCCGGATACTCCTCGCTGTAGCCGTTGCCCCCGTAGACTTGCAGCGCATCGTCCGCGAGGCCGTTGTAGGTCTCGGACCCGATGACCTTGGCCATCGCGCACTCCATGGAGAACTCGGCCAGCGTCTTGAGCTTTCGGTCGAGTGCGCCGTCATCGCCCACCTGAGCCGACTCGGCGGCCGTGTACACGAGGCCGGCCGTGCGATAGGCGACGGACTCGGCGCTGTAGGCGCGCGCCGCCATGTCGGCCAGCTTGCGCTGAATCAAGCCGAAGTCCGCGATCGGATGGCCGAACTGCCGGCGTTCCATGGCGTACTAGGTCGTGGTGGCGAGGATCTTCTTTGAGGTGCCGGCACAGTTCGCCGACATCTTCATCCGGCCGAGATTGAGCGTGCACATAGCCACTTTGTGGCCCTTGCCCACCTCGCCCAGCAGGTTGCCGACCGGGATGGCGACGTCGTCGAGCTGCAACGCGCAGACCGACGAGCCCTGCAGGCCGAGCAGTTTCTCGTGCCCTCCGACCGACAGTCCCGGACTCTCTCGTTCCAGGAGGAACGCCGAGAAGGCCGTGCCATCGACCTTGGCGAACAGGATGAACAGGCCGGCCCAGCCCGCGTTGCTGATCCACTGCTTCGAGCCGTTGACGATGTAGTGCGTGCCCTCCGCGTTAAGTACCGCGCTGGTGGTGATGTTCATCGCGTCGGATCCCGACGCGGGTTCGGTCAGCGCGAAGGCGGCCATGAGCTCCCCGCTCATGCAGCCCTCGAGATACCGGTCGATCTGCTCCTGGGTGCCGAAGTTGATGAGCGGGAGGGTCCCGATGCCCTGGTGGGCGAAGACGGTCGAGGACAGCCCTCCCAGGTAGGAGCGGCACTCGCTCATTCCGGCCATGGCGAGCACGCTGAGCCCGAGGCCGCCGTAGGCCTCGGGCACTTCGGCCGCGAAGATGCCCAGTTCGGCCGCCTTCTTGAAGAGCGGACGGATAACGTCGATGTTTCGCGCGTCGACCTCGTCGAGTAGCGGGGCGACTTCCTGCTCCGCGAACTCCTTGATGGACTGGACCAGCAGACGTTCGGTATCACCCATGTCTTCAGGGCAGACGACATCTTCAGGGCCAACGGCGCCGAGGAGGAAACTGGCGCCATGCTGCTGGGGGACTACGGTCATGGTGAATCTCCGAGGCTGCGGATCGTGCGACCCGTCACGAAAAAAAGGGTGACCGTGGTCACCCTTCGAGCAGCCGTGTATGAAAGTGTGGTTGCGGGGGGGGGATTTGAACCCCCGACCTTTGGGTTATGAGCCCAACGAGCTACCGGACTGCTCCACCCCGCGTCAAGTGCCTGAAAACACAAGCGTAGATGCATGGTACCATGCAGCTCGGACACGGTCAACGACCGGCGTGGTGTCCCTAGCGGGCAGTGCGGCGGTCGGTGAAGATGAACACGCGTTCTCCGCGATGGATCAGCCCCAGTTCGCTCCGCGCGAGTTCTTCGATGGCGGCGGGGTCCTCGCGTAGGCGGCGGGCTTCGCGGGCCAGTATCTGGTTTTCGTGGCGCAGCTGCGCGATGTCATCGAGGAGATCGCGTTGGGTTTGACGTACGCGTGAGGTCTCCAGCCATCCCCGTTCCCCGACGAAGGCGTTGGCCATGAGCACCGCCGCACCGAGCGCGGCCATCCAGCGGAACACCTGGCGACTGACCGACGGTGGAGCGTCCGGTGGGCGGACTTTGGTCGCGCCCGTCCGGGCTGGTCGCAGCGGCAACGCCGGCTGACGTGGCTGTCGTCGGCGGGTCGCGGCGGACGAGGCGGCTGAGGGAGCGCGTCGCGGCATGTATGCCGTAGTTTCGGACCGAGAGGACGACGAGATTAGGACCCGGAACAGAATGAGTTCCACAGCCGCGGTGGTCGTGCTCGTGACGTGGCCGGAGGATGCCGACGTGCGGGAGTTTGCCCGGGCGCTGGTCGAGGCCCGGGTCGCCGCGTGTGTCAGCGCGCTGCCGCCGATGGACTCCTGGTTCCGATGGGACGGGGCCATCGATCAGGGACGCGAGCGTCAGTTGTTGATCAAGACCCGGATGGGCCGGGTCGACGAGCTTCGTCGCACCGTGCGCGACCTCCATCCTTATGACACACCGGAGTTTCTGGTGCTCCCCGTGAGCGCTGGAGACGAGCGCTATCTCAGCTGGATAGCGGCGGCGGTCGAGCCGGCAGCCAGTCCCACTCCCGAGCCCTGAGCGGGGCGCGTCGGACCTTCATGGCTGCATCGCCTCCCCCCGGGTCGCTGCCGGCATTGCCGGTCGTGGAGCGCCGCCGAGGGCGGTCCGCGCCGCCCGACGACCTGGGTGCGTTGCTTCGCACGACCCTGCGCTCGTGGTTCGGCCGCTCGGCGGCGGTTGCCCTCCTGGTCAAGCTGGTCGTCGCGCTCGTCGGTGGCGCAACGCCGGCGTGGCTGCGCCTGGTCGATTCCTCCGCCACGATCGTGCTGCTGCGGATTGACGCGGTTGGCGAGGAGACGGAGTGACCACCTCGCAGCCGGTGGTCGTGTTCCGCACCCAGTCGGCGATTGAGGCCGACGTCGTACGGGGCCTACTCCAGACAAGCGGGATCGACGCCCTAACGTCGACCGACGTGCCCCAGGCGATCTTTCCCCTGGGCGGCCTCAGTGGGGTCCGCCTGGCGGTGCGAGCCGAGGAGGCTGAACGAGCGCTCGAGTTGATCGAGGAGTTTCGCCCGGAGGTCTCGCAGCAGCTTACCCGGATCCGGGACGAGTTCCGTTCCGTGGAAGAGGCGATCGGCTACCGGTTCTCGGATCCTGGGCTGCTGGAACATGCGCTGACCCATCGTTCCCGGGCGCACGAGGATGCGAGCGGCGGGGTGCGCGACAACGAATCACTCGAGTTTTTGGGCGACGCCGTGCTGGGATTCGTCATCGCCGATCGCCTGTTCAGGGAGTGTCCTGACTGGAACGAAGGACAGAAGTCGAAGGCGAAGGCGATGCTGGTGTCGACGACGGCGCTGGCCCGGATCGGTACCGAGGTGGGGCTAGGCGAGCATCTGCTGCTGGGGCGCGGAGAGGAGAAGACCGGCGGGCGCCGGAAGCGCTCTCTGATCGCCGACACCTTCGAGGCGGTGGTGGCGGCCGTCTATCTTGACGGAGGCATCGAGGCGGCGGACGAGTTCATCGAGCGTTGGTTCCGTGAGCCGCTCGATGCGGTTCGGGACGGAGAACTGGCGGAGGGCCTGCAGACCGACTACAAGTCGGCGTTGCAGGAGGCGATGCAGGCGCGCGAGCTGGGTTTGCCGCGGTATCGGCTAGTCGGCGAGGCAGGGCCGCCGCATCGGAGGGTGTTCACGTCCGAGGTGGCGGCGGGTGAGCGTCCGCTGGGTCAAGGTGAAGGCCGGAGTAAGAAGGAGTCGGAGCAGCAGGCTGCCCAGCAGGCGCTGGAGCAACTGGCCGAGGGCTAGTCAATCTCGATCATGCCCCAGGACCGCTCTCGCGGCTGGGGCGTCGCCCCGGTCGGTTCAGGCACCATCGCGGGCTCCATGTAGGGGAATCGCGACACCGCGTACTCCTGGGCCTCTCGTGCCAGATCCTCCTCGCCCGGCGGGTGGGCGAGGCCGTGAAGACGCACCCACAGCCGTAGCACCGGATCCGAGAAGCTGTAGCGCTTCTGCTGGACCTGCAACAGGTCCACGTCTTCGAGCCACGAGAGGTAGTCCTTGGTGGAGCCCGGCGTCCGGCCCAGGCGCTGGGCGATCTCGGTCAGGGTGAGCGGTTCCTGCTGCGAGAGTACCTGGAGGATCGCTTTCAGCGCCCCATAGCCACGAGCGCGATGCAGCCGAAGCTCGTAGGAGAAGCGGCAGGCCATCGAGAGTGGCGCCCCCGGCGAGAGCTGTGACGCCAGCGCGCTGACCGGGTCCCCGGCGCCCATTGCCTTGGTCGCGGCAGCGAGTAGTTGGAGATACAGGGGACGGCCGCCGGTCAAGGCGTGCAGGATGCGGCTCAGCTCGACCCGTTCGTCCTCGCTCTCACCCAGCTCCAGACGAATGAGTCCGGTCGCGACTTCCCCCGGGGTGAGTGGGGGAACTTGGATCAACTCGAACTGCTCGGGCGCATCTCGGAAGAGTCGCTGCGTGCGGGTCACGAAACGGGTCGTGAGGACGAAGCGATTGGGGCCGGCGCACAGCGGCGCCCATAGTTCCCTGAGGGTGCCCCGAAGTCCGGGGAAGCTCTCGAACGTCCGCACTTCCAAGGCCTCGTCGAGCAAGAACGTGACGGCCTCTCCGGTCGGGGTGCGGGCATGTTCGAGGAACCTGCACATCCGGTCGAAGGCGACACGGGCCGATCGTCGTGGTTCCTCTTGGGGAATCTCGTCCGGCGCCGTGCAGGCCGTGGCGGCGGCAACCGAAGACAGAAAGCCTTCAGGCGTGGTCGCCACTCGCTCTACGTCGAGATACTCGGCCGATGCGCCGAGTTGGTGCTGGAGTCGTCGCAGCAGGGTCGTGCGGCCGCTACCGCATCCGCCGACGATCACTGGGACTCGGGCCGGCGACGCGTCGAGCGCGGTGACGATTTTCCGTTCGATCGTGGGGCGCTCAGCCAGCACTCGTTTCGCTTTGGCGCGGCCGCTTGTGCGGCGGTGTGAGGTAGTGAATGACGACTCGGAAGGGTAGAAGGTAAAGAATGCGTGAACCGATTGTCAAACGCCGTTTCGAAGCCGCGCACGCATTTCGTGCTTGACTTTCATGGCCCCCCCGATCCGGGTCTGAACGGACGGGCGGAGTGAACCTTGCTTGTGGAGTCGCGAGCCGTGCGCGTGGGTAGACCTTCTGCTACGATCGATCGCTTGGGGTTGTGGCGAGGCGGTCTGAACGCGTCGCCTGCAGAGTCAGAGGAAGAGTGTGAACATCGCGGTGATTGGCGCCCAGTGGGGCGACGAGGGCAAGGGGAAGATAGTAGACCTGCTGACACCACGGGTGTCCGTGGTGGCGCGCTATCAAGGTGGTCACAACGCGGGGCACACCGTGATCGTGGGCGACGAGCAGTTCATCCTTCACCTGCTGCCGTCCGGCATTCTGCACCAGGGCGTGCGATGCATCATTGGCAACGGTGTCGTCGTCGACCCCGAGGCTCTCTTCAAGGAAGTCGACCTGCTGGCGACCCAGGGCATCGACGTTGGTGACCGACTTCTCATCAGCGACAAGGCGCATCTCGTTCTGCCGTATCACCGGGAACTGGAGGTGTTGGCTGAAGCGCGGAGGGGCGATCGGAAGATCGGCACCACATCGCGCGGCATCGGCCCCAGCTACGAGGACAAGGTCGGGCGCCGCGGCATCCGACTGGCGGACCTGTCCGACCGGAGCGACGAGGGTCCGTTGGCGCGCGCGATTCGCGAGAACGTGTCGTTACGCAATCGGGCCGTGGGCGGGGCCGAGGCCGACTGGCGTGTCGTGCATCGCGAGCTGCGGGCGGCGTGGGACGGACTCGAGCGCTGGGTGGGTGACGCGTCCCTGGCGTTGAGCCGTGCGATCGACGCGGGGGAGTGCGTGCTGTTCGAGGGTGCCCAAGGCACGATGCTCGACATCGACCACGGCACCTACCCGTTCGTGTCCTCCTCGAACGGCACGGTCGGTGGGATCTGCACCGGCCTGGGCGTCGGGCCCCGCGCGGTCGGCGCGGTGCTGGGGATCGCCAAGGCCTACACGACCCGAGTCGGCGAAGGTCCCCTGCCGACCGAGCTGCATGGGGCCGAGGGCGATGAGTTGCGCGAGAGCGGCGGAGAGTACGGCGCATCGACCGGGCGGCCTCGCCGCTGCGGGTGGTACGACGCCGTGGCGGTCCGCTACGCCGTGCGCATCAACGGGATCGACGCGCTGGCGCTGACGAAGATGGACGTCCTCGACGAACTCGACGAGATCCCGATCTGCACCGGCTATCGCCACCGAGGAGGCGTGATTACCGAGTTTCCCACCAATGGCGCCGCGCTCATCGAGTGCGAGCCGATCTACGAGCGGCTGCCGGGATGGGATACTCCGACGGCCGGCGTGCGTCGATACGAAGACCTTCCCTCGGCGGCTCAGGCCTATGTGCGGCGCCTCGAAGAGGTGACCGGCGTGCCGGTCGCAATCGTGTCGACCGGCTCGGACCGCGCGGACACGATTTTGGTCGAGGACGGACTGATCGACCGCTGGCAGTCCGAGCGGACCGTATCGGCGCCCGCATCCTGACCGACGCCGTCGTGGGGCGGTGCGCGGAAGGCGCCGTTCGACCCGCTTCACTCATCTCTGAGGAGTCTCGATGCGATCTGCGACTAGGGGGGGGTGGCGGTTGGCGTTGCTGTTGACGGCAGTCTTGCCTTGGGCCGGCTGCGGCGACACCCTTCCGACGGCGGACGAAGCGGAGCGTTTCCTGGCTGAGGCCGAGCAGGAGCTGCTGTCGCTCTGGATCGATGCGGGACGGGCCGCCTGGGTCCAGAGCACCTACATCACGGATGACACCAC
>CAJWMX010000158.1 GCA_913043805.1 uncultured Acidobacteriota bacterium
TTTGGGCTTTGGGCTTTGGGCTTTGGGCTTTGGGCTTTGGGCTTTGGGCTTTGGGCTTTGGGGGTGGATTCTACACGCCGGCCAGCCCGTGGTACTCTAGCGGCGTGCGACGGGACGCCCCTGTCATCCTCCCTCTCCGACTCTCTCTCGCGGTCGTTCTCTCGCTCTCGCTGACCGTTGGCGCTGCTCCGCTGTTGGCCAACGACGACCTCGTTCTTCCCGACCCGACCTATCCGGACGCCGTGGCCGCAATGCGGGCGGGCAACCCGGCGGGCGCCCTCGAACAGCTCGACGACGTAGTCGGCGTCGGGACGCCAGCGCTCGAGGCCCTGGTCCTTCGGGCCACGTTGCTCGACCAGCTCGGACGACCCGCGGCCGAAGACGCCTGGAACGCGGTGATCGAGCGCGAGGTCTGGATGCGGACCTTCGCCCGACGCGCCCTGGTCACGGGCCGCACGAGCAGAGGCGACCTGTCGGGAGCCCGCACCCTCCTCACCGACCTGGAACGCTCGGACGCGACCCGCCATATCGATCTCGCGATGGACCTTGCGGCCGCCGCGACCCGGGGCGGCGATCCGTCGATGGCTGCCGACCTGTATCGCTCGGTCCTCCGGCGCCGCGGCCGGGGCGTCACCGCGGACCGCGCCCGGCTGGGCCTCGCGGGCGCCCAGGAGGACAGCGGCGCTCACGACGCGGCCCTGACGACGCTCAGAGAGACCCAGCTCGAACACCGAACCGGGCCGGGATATGCCGACGCCGTCGCGGCCGAATCTCGGCTCCTCCAGGCGAACGGAGAGGCGGCGCGGCCATTCACCGCCGAACAGTACCGAACCCTGGTGCGCCGGCTGCGCGGCTACTCCCGCTACACCGAAGCAGCCGCCCTCATCGAGGGGTGGCGCGGGGTCGCGCCCGACGCGGCCGAGCGGATCGACGCCGAGCTCGTGGGCGTGCTCTATGACAGCCGCGCCAACGAGGACGCCGTGGCGCTCTGCCTCGCCTTCGCCGAGCGCTATCCGGCAAGCGCGCACCTCCCCGAAGTGCGACTGACCGAGTTTCGGCTGGCGGTGCGCATGGGCGACACCGCAAAGGCCAGAGCGCTCGGACAGGCGCTGTGGCGCGGCGAGATCAGCGGCTCGACGGCATCCGACCAGTTCGCCGCCGGCGAGCTGCTGGGCGCCTATCTCGTGGCCGTCGGGGAAGTCGATGAGGCGCTGGGCCTGTATCGAGAACTCTTCCAGGGCGCGGAGGGCGGAAACGCTCAGCGGCGGATGCTGTGGAAGGCTGGCGTCGCCGCGCTACGCGCGGGCAATGTCGATCGCGCCCTGACCAATCTCCGGGCGCTCAATCGCCGTAATCCGACCGGAGACCTACAGCCGGCCGGCATCTACTGGCAGGCGGTCGCCGAGCTCACGGCGGGTGACAACCCCGCCGGGGCACGACGGGCTCTCGGCGGGCTCGTGCAGACCAGCCCCCATCACTACTACGGGCTACAGGCTGCCGCCAGACTGCGGGGGCTCGGCGTCGCGCCACCATCACCCGCGCCGCGCGCGTTCCCGACGCTGACGCTCGAGGCCACCACTCGCGGGCGAGCCGAGTTCAAGGCCGCGATGACTCTGGCGCGCGCAGGACTGCCCAACGACGCGGCCTGGTATCTGAGGCGGCTCCTGGAAGGGACCCGTGACCGGGCGCTGGCGCTACTGGCCACCCGGGCGTCAGCTGAGGGCCAGGCGTGGGAGGCGGTGCCCCGACTCCTCGTGACCCACTTCGCCGGCTATCTGCAGCGAGGGGCCGACGGGCTGCCGGCCGATTTCTATGAACTGGTCTATCCCCGCCCCTACGACAACGCCGTCACGCCCGCGGCGTCGGGACGGGATATCGATCCCGGCTTCATGTTCTCGCTCATGCGCCAGGAATCGCGGTTCGACGCCGACGCCCGGTCATTCGTCGGTGCGCTGGGGCTCTTCCAGATCATGCCCTACACCGCCACCGAGCTTGGCCCACGGTCGGGGCTCGACCAGCTGTCGTCGACCGACCTGGAGGACGAGGCCACACTGCTCCGTCCCGAGGTCAACGCCGCCATCGCCGCGACGCTCGCCGGTGACCTGCTGGAGATGTTCGGCGGCCAGCTGGCGCCCGTCATCGCCTCCTACAACGCGGGCGAGGATCGAGTCGCCATCTGGTGGGCATCGGCGCGAGAGCTGAGCGAAGACATCTTCGTCGACACCATCCCCTACAGCGAAACCCGACGCTTCGTACGTGAAGTGCTGGCCAACGTCGCCGGGTATCGCCGGGTGTACGGCGCTAGCCAGTAGAGACGGCGAAGCCCATCTACCCCAGCCCCATCGGATCCTCGTCGGCGGACGGACCGTAGATCGACGGCACCGCCACATCGTTCAGACGCAGATACACGCCGAGCTGGGCCCGGTGGTGGATCACATGATTCATCACGAAGCTTCGCAGCACCGCGACCTTGGGCAAGGTCAGCAAGGTGTTGCCGTCTGGCAGCAAGGACTAGGGCTGCATCAGCGCCTCGTCGCTCGCGCCGGCAATCGCGGCCCGCGCCTCAGCCACATGCCCGTCAAAGGTCGTGAGCAACTCGTCCACGCTCGCGAGCACCGGCGGCGACGGCATCGGTTCGCCCCCGGGCGCCGTGTCCAGGCTGTCCTGGGCAATAGTCAGGTTGGTCCAGGCAAGCAGATTGGCCAGATGACCCGCGAGCCCGATCCTGGTGGCGGACTTGTCGTGAGGTGTCCACTCGAACTTGTCAGAAGGCACCCGCTCGAGCGTGCGTCGTGCGCCGGCCATCTCCTGGTCGAACTCCGGTAGCAATACGTCGCTGATCGCCATGTACTTCTCCTTGGTCGATGGGGAAATGCGTGTGGTCAGAACCCGACGGCCGCGCTCGTCCGGCGGCGGTCCTCAGCGCCCTCGAGCTGGTCGTTCTCCGCGTCGTAGAAGATCGCCGACACAGCACCTTGGACGCGAGTCTCGACCATCTGGTGCCCGCGGGCTCGAAGGATGGCCAGCGTGTCGGGCGACACCCCCCACCGCTCGTAGCGAGTCTGGTCCGGCAGCCACTGATGATGCAGACGTGGCGCATCGACCGCCTCCTGGATGTTCATCCCGAAGTCGATGACGTTGACGAGCGTCAGCAGCACCGTGTTGATGATCGTGCGTCCACCGGGGGAGCCCGTCACCATCAGGAGTTCGCCGTCGCGGGCGACGATGGTAGGGGTCATGCTCGACAGCATCCGCTTCCCCGGCTCCGCGAGATTCGGCCCGGTGCCGATGAGACCGCTGTCCGTCGTCATGCCGGGAGCGGGATTGAAATCGCCCATCTCGTTGTTCAACAGGAAGCCGGCGCCGGGCACCGTGATCTTGGAGCCATACCCCTGCTCGAGCGTATAGGTCAGCGAGACGGCGTTCCGGTCGGCGTCGACGGTCGAGAGGTGGGTGGTCTCGTCACCCTCGGTCGGCCACTCGAAGCTGGACGGGGATGAGACCGAGGCACGTTCGAGGTCGATCGTCTCGCGAAGCGTCTCGGCGTACTCCTTCGAGATCAACTGGTCGATCGGTATGTCGGCGTTGAACGCCGGGTCGCCAAGATGCTGGGCCCGATCCGCATACGCCCGCCGCATCGCCTCGATCAGCAGGTGGGTCGTCGCCGCCGAGCCGGCGCCAAGGCGGGCGAGGTCGTAGCCTTCGAGAATGTTGAGCATCTCGATGAGGGCGGTCCCGCCTGAACTGATGGGAGGCATCGAGAGAATCTCGTGGCCACGATACGCGCCTCTGATGGGAGCGCGTCGTATCGCGCGATAGGCCGCCAGATCAGCCTGCGTGATGAGCCCCCCATTGGCGGCCATCTCCTGCGCGATCAGCTCGGCCGTCACGCCCTCATAGAAGCCGGGGGGGCCCTGCTCCGCGATCCGCGTCAGCGTGTCGGCAAGTTCCGACTGTCTCAACGTGTCGCCCGCCCGATACGGCTTCCCGGCATTCGAGAACTGCGCCACCGAAACCGGGTAGTCGGCCATCCGTGGCAACACCCCGGCCAACGACCGGGCCAGCGGGTCGGACACGTCGAAGCCGTCACGGGCCAGCGCGATCGCCGGCGCGAGGAGCCGTTCCCACGGCAGGGTCCCGTGGTCCGACCAGGCCAGGTGCAGGCCGGCGACCGTTCCGGGCACGCCAACCGCCACGTGCGAGTTGTGATGGAGCCCCCGATCGTACTCGCCACCCGCCATGAACATCGTCGGATAGGAGCGCGAGGGCGCGACTTCGCGGAAGTCGTATGCGACCGGCTCGCCCGTCGCCGGGCGATACACCAGGAAACCACCCCCACCGATGTTTCCGGCGGTCGGGTAGGTGACGGCGAGGGCGAACGCGGTGGCCACGGCCGCGTCGATGGCATTGCCACCCTCCCGCATGACGGCCGCGCCCACCTCCGAGGCCAGTTGATCCTGGGAGACCACCATCGCCTGCCGGGCGCGGATCGGCTGGCTGCTCCCTCTCAGCACGCTCGGCGTCAACACGAGCAGGGCGCCAGCCAACGCCGCGACCGACCGCAGTGACAGGTTCCGACCGAACAGCGCAGTCATCGGTCCATGATGGCTCTCGAATCGAGCTGGCGCAAGCACCGTTCGCCGCCCGGAACTTGCTACACTTCCCGCCAGAGGTCCCTATGTCAGAACGTCTGATTCTCACGCTCTCCGCGGCAGCGACGCTGCTCGCCGGATCACCCGTCTCGGCCCAGACGCGAGGGCTCGTGCCCAGTGACTACTACCGGGAGGTGGGAGTCGGAGAGGTTGCCATTTCGCCTGACGGCGCGCTGGTGGCCTACACAGTCACCACGATCGACGAGGCGGAGAACCGGCGGCACCGGGAGATCTGGCTCCAGGAGTTGCGAGGCGGAAGACCCGAGGGCGACGCCTTTCGCTTCACCGATCCGACCCAGGAAGCGAGCGCGCCGCGCTGGTCACCGGATAGTCGGCTCTTGAGCTTTCAGTCCCGTCGCGGAGACGACGCGACACCCGAGACCACCTGGTTCGCGAGGGTAACGTTCCCCGGCGGCGAGGCCTACCAGATCGATGGCGTGCGGGGCGCTCCCGTCTGGTCACCCGACGGCGCCTGGATCGCATACGTCGCACGCCCCGAGGCTGAGGACGAACCGGGCAAACGGGAAGGCTGGATCGCACCCGACGCCGTGACCGGCACGCTGGACGCCGACCGCTTCGACGGCCGGGTGATCACCTCGACCCGCTACAGGCGGGACGGCACCTTGAGCTTCCTGCCGCACTACCAGACACAGCCGAAGCGGCAGCTGTTCATCGTCCCGGCCGGCGGCGGCGAGGCGGTGCAGCGAACCGACCTGCCGTTCAGCGTGGGCGGTCCCGTGTGGTCAGCCGACAGCGAGCGGATCTACTTCACGGGTGACGAGGACGAGGACAACGAGTTGAACTTCGCCGCTACGTCCGATATCTACCTCGTCGGACGAGAAGACGGCGAACCGGAGGCTTTGACCTCCAACCCGGGCAGCGAAACCGCCCCCGCGATCTCACCCGATGGGACGACGCTGGCGTTCCTCCAATCTCGAGGCCGGGGAGAGCCCACCGACATCAGGGTCGTGGACCTGGCGACCGACGGCAGTTTCCGTGGACTGCCACGCAACTTGACCTCGGACTGGGAGTACATTCCGGGCGCACCGAGCTGGACGTCCACCGGCGAGGCGGTCCGCTTCGTGGCTGGGGTCTCCGGCAACAGCCATGTCTACGAGCTCTCGATCTCGGGGGATCTGATCCGACAGGTGACCGATGGTGACAGGCAGGTACGCTCGCTCAGCGCCACCAGCGATGACCTGGTCATGGCCTATACCGTAACCGATGCGATCTCGCCGGCCGAGGTCTACGTGAACCGGGGCGACGGCACGCTGCAGCAACGAATCACGAGCTTCAACGACAACTGGCTGAACGAGGTGTCCTTGCAGCCGGCCGAGCGTCTCACGTGGACGGTCGAGGACGGGACCGACATCGAAGGCTGGGTCATCCGTCCGGTCGACTACGTCGAAGGCCGGTCCTACCCGATGGTGGTGAAGATTCACGGTGGACCGTATGGCGCCTACGGGAACACCTTCTTCAGGACGTTCCACGTGCTCTCGAATGCCGGGTTCTTCGTGCTCTACGTGAACCCGCGTGGATCGACCGGCTACGGTCACGACTTCATGTATGCGGCCACGCCCGGATGGGGTGAGATTGACTCGGAGGACTTCGTGACCGGCGTCGATGCCGCGCTGGCCGCCTACGCCGACATCGATCCCGAACGGATCGGCGTCTCCGGTGGCAGCTACGGCGGGTTCATGACCAACTGGCTGACCGCCACCACCGACCGCTTCGCGGCCGCCGTCACCAGCCGCTCGATCGCCGACTGGACCAGTCTCTATGGGTCGACCGATGCCCAGGGGCTGCTCGAGTTCGCCTTCGAGGGCCCGCCCTGGGAGCAGCGTGAGCGCTACGATCGGCTTTCGCCGATCACCTATGTCGAGAACGTGAGGGCGCCTACACTCATCATTCACAGCGAGAACGACTATCGGACGCCGATCGGGGACGGCGAGCAGTGGTTCATGGCATTGAAGCACCGCGAGGTGCCGACCGAACTGGTCCGCTACCCGCGGTCGAGCCACGGGCTGTCACGCAGCGGAGAACCGTGGTTGCTGGTGGATCGACTGGAGCGGCTGCGAAGCTGGTTCGCCCACTGGCTGGGCAAGGACACCGACGCCAGCGATCAGTAGCTAGGTTTCTCGGCGAGGCTTCCGTCTAGCGGCGTTGCGACCTCAGTCACAGACCAC
>CAJWMX010000159.1 GCA_913043805.1 uncultured Acidobacteriota bacterium
TGCTCGGATTCTTCGGCATGAGCATCCCGCTGATTCACTCGAGCGGGATGTTCGGCATCCTCTTCAGCCTGTTCGTGGTGGTGATCGCCGCCCTGAACCTCGTCCTCGATTTCGACTTCATCGAGGAAGGCGCTGAGCGAGGCGCGCCAAAGTACATGGAGTGGTACGGCGCCTTCGGTCTGCTCGTCACCTTGGTGTGGCTGTATCTAGAGATCCTGCGGCTGCTGGCGAAACTCCAAAGCCGAGATTGACGACCGACGGGGGCTCCGGATGTTGGAGCTGGTTAGCTCCGACGGAGCTGGGTCTTCGAGGCAGACTCGTCGCCGGCGCAGCCGTGGCACCCCGCCTTCGGTGCGTCGGCCCGGGGCGGACCGATCAGGTTCCGGATGTGGCGGTAGAGCGAGTAGACGGCCCAGGCCACCATGAGGGCGGCGATCGGTTCCTGCCACGTCATGGCTTATAGCCCCCAGCCCATCAGCTGTCCGGTCTGATAGACGATCAGCGATGCTCCGTAGGCGAGCACTGACATGTAGGCGAACATGAACGCCGGCCAGCCCCATCCGCCCGCTTCCTTCTTCACGACCACGATGGTGCTCATGCACTGACACGCCAGCACGAAGAACACCATCAGTGACACCCCGGCCAGCGGGGTCATCAACGGCGAGCCGTCCGCCCGGGTCGCGTTCTGCAGCGAGCTCCTGAGGCTGACGCTCTTCTCATCGGCTTCCTCGATGCCGAACACGATGCCCAGGGTAGAGACGAAGACCTCTCGCGCGGCGAACGCCCCCAGAATCCCGACGCCGATCCGCCAGTCGAAGCCCAGCGGTTCAATCACCGGCTCGATCAGCTGACCGACCCTGCCGCCGATGCTGTAGCGCAGCTGCTCTCCGGCGAGCTCTCCGTCGAGCTCGGCCAGTGCCTCCTCCTGCTCGGCGGCGGGGGCGGTGGCCAGCACCTCGGCGCGCGCCTGCTCGAACCGGGTGTCGATCTCGCCGCTGTGCGGGAACGAGAGCAGCGCCCACAGGACGATGGTCATCGTGAGGATGATTGTGCCCGCGTCCTCGAGAAAGCTCCGGACCCGTCGCCACGTGGTCAGGAAGACGCTGCGCCAGACGGGGACACGGTACGGCGGCAACTCGAGCAGTAGCGGCAGCCTGGGACCGTCCAGGACGGTGCGTCTGAGAACGGCGGCGGCGCCCAGCGTCGCGGCCACCGAGAGCGCATACATCGAGAAGAGCACGACCGCGCCCATGCTCAGCAGACCGAAGACCCGTGCGTCGCCGGCGAACACCACCGCGGTGACCAGCGCGTAGACCGGGAGCCGCGCGCTGCACGACACCATGGGCAAGGTCAGCATGGTGATCAGCCGGTCTCGCCGACTCTCGATGGTGCGGGTCGCCATCACCGCTGGAATCGCGCAGGCGAAGCCGGAGAGCATCGGCACAAAGGCCTTGCCGTGCAGACCGACCCGACCCATCAGCCGGTCGATGACGAACGCCACCCTGGCCAGATAGCCCAGATCCTCGAGCAGCGCGATCACGAAGAACAGCATCGCGATCTGCGGGACGAACACCACCACGTTGCCGACGCCGGCAATGACGCCCTCGACCAGCAGGTCCGCCAGGACCCCGGCGGGGAAGAGCTGTACGACCAGGCCCTGCAGCCAGCCCGTGGCGCCTTCGATCGCGCCGATGAATGGTTCGGACCAGGTGAATAGCGCTTCGAAGATGACCGCCATCACCACCGCGAAGACCGCCATCCCCCAGACCCGGTGGGTCAGAACGCCGTCAATCCGGTCGGTCCACTTGCGCTGGTCTTCACGCTTCCGCGAGCGAGCGTCCGATGCGACCGTCTCGATCCACTGGTAACGCGACGCGATGATCTCGTGGTCGAGGTTACGGTCGGCCGCCTTGGCGTCTTGACGGATCGAGGTGACCGTGGACTGCGCCGACTCCGGGATGCCCGTGTCGTCCTCGTCGCTTTCATCGAGAGACAGCAATGACCAGAGCGCCCAGGAACGGCGCGCCGCTGGCGTCGCGCCGAACTTCGCGGTCTGCAGGCTCTGGCTGACCGCCGCGACCTCAGCCTCGACGTGTTCCGGAAGGCCGGTCCAGTGGGCGTTCGGCCGCGGTGCGAGCGCGAGCACGTCGGCGATCGCCGTCTTGAGCCGATCGAGTCCTTCCCCGCGCGAGGCCACCGTCGGGACCACGGTCGCCCCGAGCCACTGTTCGAGACGCCCGGTGTCGAATTCGACCCCGGCCGTGCTCGCCTCGTCGACCATGTTCAGCGAGACGATGACCGGCACGCCGGTCTCGGCGATCTGGAGCACCAGATACAGGCCCCGCTCCATCGCGCCGGCGTCGACCACCACGACGACGGCGTCGGGAGGAGTGCCGTGACGTCCGAGAACCTCGTCGACAGCCACCTGCTCGTCGGGCGAGTTGGCGCTGAGGCTGTAGGTGCCCGGCAGATCGATGATCTCGACCGCGGTGTTCCCGAGCGTGACCTCCCGGGCCGACCGCGTCACCGTCACCCCGGGGTAGTTGCTGACCTGGGCACGGGCGCCGGTGAGGGCGTTGAAGATCGTCGTCTTCCCTGAGTTGGCGTTGCCGGCCACCAGCACCCGTGGAATCCCGGGCGAGACGGCCTCGGCCGCCGGATGGGCGTCGAAGCGATACGCGTCCGGCTCCGATCCGTCGGGTCCGGGCGCCTGCTCGCCCTCCGGCAGCAGCTGAATCCGGGCGGCGTCAGCCAGCCGGAGTGACAGCAGATATCCGCGCAACCTGATCTTGAGCGGGTCGCCCAGTGGCGCCCGTCTGACGGTCTGGATCTCGGTGCCTGGCAGCAGGCCCATCTCCATCAGGCGGCGAGCCACGACCCGGTCGCAGCCGACGTGATGCACGACGGCGGTGGCGCCGAGCGGGAGTTGATCGAGTGTACGGAGGCCCTGGTGCACGGGGATGTCTGCGGAGGTGAGACTGGATCTCAGTTTTGAGCGGCCAGTGTATCGCCGTGATTCCGGGCCGGTCAAGGCGACCGGCCCCGTATGGGACAATGGTCGAACAAGGAGCCATCGCCGATGCAGAACGCGCGCGTTGCCGTCCCCGTTGCCCGAAACGAACCGGTCCTGGCCTATGGCTCGGGTTCGCCAGAGAAGGTCGCGCTCAAGGCGCAACTCGCCACCCTCGCCGGCGAGCAGACCGAGATTCCGCTGATCATTGGTGGCCAGGCGGTCACCACGGGCGACCTCGGCGCGTGCATCCTGCCGCACGACCATCGGCAGCAGATCGGCAGCTACCACAGAGGCACCGCCGAGTCGGTGGCGCAGGCGATCGCCGCGGCCGAGGCGGCTCGACCCGCGTGGAGCGCCATGCCGTGGGAGTCGCGGGCCGCGATCTTCCTGAAGGCCGCTGAGCTGCTGGCCGGTCGCTATCGTCCGATCCTCAACGCGGCCACCATGCTCAACCAGAGCAAGACGGTGTTCCAGGCCGAGATCGACGCGGCGTGCGAACTGATCGACTTCTGGCGTTTCAATGCGTCCTATCTACCCGAGATCTACGGCCAGCAGCCCGAGAGCGCGCCGGGGATGTGGAATTTCGTCGAGTATCGGGCGCTCGAGGGGTTCGTGTTCGCGGTCACGCCGTTCAACTTCACCTCGATCGCCGGCAATCTGCCGACCAGTCCGGCGCTGATGGGGAACACCGTGGTCTGGAAGCCGGCGTCGACGTCGGTGTACTCCGGCTACTGGCTGATGCGGCTGTTCGAGGAGGCCGGGCTTCCGCCCGGTGTGATCAACTTCGTGCCGGGGAGCGGTGGACGGATCGGCGACCCGGCCATGGCCAGCCCGGCGCTCGGCGGTGTCCACTTCACCGGGAGTACCGAAGTGTTCCAGGGGATGTGGAAGACGATAGGCGGCAACATCGAGACCTATCGAAGCTATCCGCGCATCGTGGGAGAGACCGGCGGCAAGGATTTCGTGTTCGCGCACGCCTCGGCCGATCCGGACGATCTGGCCGCGAACCTCATCCGGGGCGCGTTCGAGTATCAGGGGCAGAAGTGCAGCGCGGCGAGCCGCGCCTACATTCCCGAGAGCCTCTGGGCCACGTTCAAGGACCGGCTGTGCGACGAGGTTCGGACCATCTCGTACGGTGACGTCTCGGACTTCACCAATTTCATGGGGGCCGTGATCGACAAGGCCACGTTCGACAAGCTCAAGGGCTATATCGATCGAGCGCGCGCGGACAGCGATGCGGATGTGATCTGTGGCGGTGAGTGCGACGACGCCACCGGCTACTTCATCTCGCCCACCATCATCCAGGCCCACGACCCGCACTACGCGACGATGGAGACGGAGCTGTTCGGTCCGGTGCTGACCATCTACGTCTACAAGGACGACGCCTACGAGGAGACCTTGGCGGTGTGTGACCAGACGTCGCCCTATGCGTTGACCGGCGCCATCTTCGCGACCGACCGGGCCGCCATCAACCTGGCGTCGGATCGGCTCCGGCATGCGGCGGGGAATTTCTACGTGAACGACAAGCCGACCGGGGCCGTGGTCGGTCAGCAGCCGTTCGGTGGTTCCCGGGCCTCGGGCACCAATGACAAGGCGGGCAGCTCGCTCAACCTGTTGCGCTGGGTGAGCACTCGCACGACCAAGGAGACGTTCACGCCGGTGCGTGACTACCGCTATCCCCACATGGAGCAGGCGTAGCGAACGCCTCCCGATGGAAGGAGTCGAAGTGATGCTGGTGAGGTTGTCTCGTGTCGCTCTGCTGGGGGCGCTGCTCTTCGGGCTGGCGCTGCAGCCGGCGAG
This sequence comes from uncultured Acidobacteriota bacterium, assembly GCA_913043805.1. Classification (GTDB taxonomy): domain Bacteria; phylum Acidobacteriota; class Vicinamibacteria; order Vicinamibacterales; family UBA8438; genus UBA2994. The sequence continues at coordinate 4,814 of CAJWMX010000159.1, forward strand.
CGCACAGATCAAGATCTCGGGAAGCACGCCCGAAGACGGGGCCGAGCTCGACGGCCCGGTGCGCACCGTGCGGGTCTGGTTCGATCAGGCGCCGGTGGTGGCCGAGAGCACTCTCGAACTGTCAGGACCGGGTAACCGAGCCAGGATCGAGGGGATCCACACGATGGGCGAGAACGACCTGATGGGGCGCGTGACCGGACCGATGCCCAACGGCGAGTGGACGATGAGCTGGACCGCGGTTGGCCCGGATGGAGAAACCCAGACCGGGAGCGTGAGCTTCAGCGTCGATCGGAATCGCTGAGCCGGATCGGCGCCTGGACGTCAGTCCGCCGTCCGGAGGGTGAAGCCGAACTCGCCTCGCTGGACGTGTCCATCGTCACCGGCGGACCGCCATTTCACCGTGTAGCTGCCGGGACCAAGCGCAGTGGGGACCGCCGCGACGATCGACTTCTCCGCGCCCACCTCGGTGTCGCCGAGCGCGATCTCGCCCGCCGGGCCTTCCAGGCTGAGCTGGCTGATGGCCGGCTCCGGATCCTGCGTGAACCAGACCTGCACTTCGCTGGGCGACTCGCTGATGGTCGCATCCTTCTCCGGCAGGCTCTTGGAGTAGGCCATGTGCGCCGAGACGATGGCGGTGGCCGCGACCGTGGTGGCCAGGGTCACGAGCAGTGCGCGGGTCCAGTGGGTGGTCATGGCGGGTAGGTCTCCTTCGTTCTGTTCAATTCTACGGCAACCCGACCCCGCTGCGAGACCGCCGCTCCACGCCGACGACATCCCGGCGGATCGGGTGTCGTGACGCGGTCGAGGGGTCCGGGATACACTCGGGGTTGGTCCGTCCTTCTCATCTCTCGGAGGCAGGTATGCAGCGCGTGGTAACCCGATTCGGTCTCTTGGCTCTCGTGCTTGCAGCGCCGACGACGATACTGGCGCAGTCGAGCGAGATCCCGAGGACGCCGTCCGGACGTCCCGATCTGTCCGGGACGTATGACATCGCCACGCTGACACCGCTGCAGCGTCCGGCCGAGCTCGGCGACCGCATGTCCTTGACCGAGGAGGAGGCGGCCGAGCTTGCGGCCGGCGCCGATTCCTACGAGGGGGCGTTCAACATCCCGGACGAGCGCAACGCGGAGAGCGCCGAGGCGCCTCGGGAGGCGCCGCCGGTTGGCGGAGACGGCTCGACCGGCGCCGCGGGCAATGTCGGGGGGTACAACACCTTCTGGATGGACCGCGGCAGTACCGGCTTCCAGATCGATGGCGAGTGGCGCACGTCGATCATCATCGACCCGCCCGACGGACGGCAGCCGCCGAGGACCCCCGACGCGCAGGCCGCCCTGGCGCGCCTCGCCGCCTCGTTCCGTCCGAACACCGGGACCGCCTGGTGGCTCGACGACGATCTCAATGCGGCCGGTCCCTACGACGACATGGAGCTCCGCCCGGCGGCCGAACGGTGCCTGCTCGGCTTCGGGTCGACCGCTGGCCCGCCGATGCTGCCCGTCCTCTACAACAACCTGAAGCGGATCGTGCAGACCGAGGACACCGTCCTGATCCAGATCGAGATGGTGCACGAAGCGCGCGTCGTCCGGATGAACGACGAGCATGCGCCACCCGAGATCCGGAGCTGGCTTGGCGACTCGGTCGGGCACTGGGAAGGCGACACGCTCGTCGTCGACACCACGAACTTCAGCGATCGCCCGGCGTTGAGCGGCGCTTCGCGTAACCTCCACGTGGTCGAGCGCTTTAGCCGGCTCGACAACGACACCCTGCTCTACAACTTCACCGTCAACGATCCGACGGTCTGGACCGCCCCCTGGACCGGCGAGTACATCTGGCCGGCGAGCGACACCAAGGTCTATGAGTACGCGTGCCACGAAGCGAACTACGCCCTCGAAGGGATCATGAAGGGCGCCCGGTTGCTCGAGGCCGAAGCCCGCGGCGAGGAAACGGGAGG
>CAJWMX010000160.1 GCA_913043805.1 uncultured Acidobacteriota bacterium
ACTTGAGGCCGAGCTCGAAGAGGCAGAGCCCGCCGAGCAGCAGCGCGAGGCCCCCTACATTGCCCACAGCATTGCGGCCACCCGCCAGGCGTTCGGACTCGAATCTGTCGAGGAACGTGAACTCTCGGGCGACGAGATCCTGACGCTCGCCGACATCCAGAACAACACCGACACCATCAACAATGTCCGACTCTGGGACCATGAACCGCTGCTCGACACATTCGGCCAGATCCAGGAGATCCGGACCTACTACGACTTCGCGTCGGTAGACAACGACCGCTATCTCATCGACGGCGAATATCGCCAGATCATGCTGTCGAGCCGGGAGCTGAACTCCGACAGCCTGCCCAACCGCTCGTGGGTCAACGAACGGTTGCAGTACACGCACGGCTTCGGCGTCGCCATGGGCCCGGTCAATCAGGTGACCCAGGAGGGGCTGCCGGTCCTGTTCATCCAAGACCTGCCCCCGACCTCGTCGGTCGACCTGGAGATCGATCAGCCCAGCATCTACTTCGGCGAGCTCTCGAACGACTACGTCATCGTCAACACCAACACCGACGAGTTCCACTATCCGGAGGGTGAGGACAACGTCTCGACCCGCTATGACGGCAGCGGCGGCGTGGCGTTGTCATCGATCGTCCGTCGGGTGCTCTACGCGGCGCGGTTCCAGGCCTACGAGATTCTGGTGAGTGGTCAGCTCAGCGGCGAGAGCCGGATCATCTACCACCGGAACATCCTCGACCGCGTCACGACAGTCGCGCCGTTCTTGCGGTACGACAGCGACCCCTATCTGGTGATCTCCGAAGGGCGCCTCGTCTGGATGGTCGACGCCTACACGGCGAGCGACCGCTATCCCTACGCGCAGCCGGCGCCGAGCCGGGTCAACTACATCCGGAACGCGGTGAAGATCGTCATCGACGCCTATGACGGCACGATGACCTTCTACCAGGCCGACGCGGACGACCCGATCGCGAGGACGCTGCAGTCAATCTTCCCGGACCTGCTCCGGCCCCTGGACGAGATGCCGGAGGACCTACGTCGGCACATTCGCTATCCGGAAGGGCTCTTCACGCTGCAGACCGAGATCTACTCCACGTTCCACATGACCAACCCGTCGGTCTTCTACAACCGCGAGGACCAGTGGGAAGTGCCGGTCATCGATGGCGAGGAGATGGAGCCGTACTACACGATCATGCGGCTGCCGGGAGAGCCACGGGCCGAGTTCATCCAGATGCTCCCGTTCACGCCGCGGGGTCGGAACAACATGGCGGCGTGGATGGCCGCCCGGAGCGACGGCGACCAGTATGGAAAGATCCTGGTCTTCCAGTTCCCGAAGCAGAAATTGGTGTTCGGACCTAGTCAGGTGGTGGCCCGCATCAACCAGGACCAGGAGATCTCGCCGCAGATCACGCTCTGGAATCAGCAGGGCTCGGAGGTCATCCAGGGCACCCTGCTGGTCGTGCCGATCGAGGGCGCGCTCCTCTACATCCGCCCGCTCTATCTACGGGCGTCCGGCGGAAGAATCCCGGAACTGCGGCGCGTCATTGTCGCCTACCAGAACCAGATCGTGATGGAGGAGACACTCGATCTGGCGCTGGAGCGGCTGTTCAGTGCCGGCGCACCGACGGCGCCGCCGCTGGCGCCCGAGGCGATCCTGGCCGCGCAGGAGACGACGACCCCGGCGCCTGACCTCCCGGCGGCGTCGGACGCCGATCCACTCGTGAGTCAGGCGAGCGCACACTATCAACGCGCGCTCGCCGCGCAGCGGAGCGGCGACTGGGCGCTCTACGGCGAAGAAATCGAACGCCTGGGCGAGATTCTGGAGCAGCTGAGCTCGGGGCCATAGATCGGGCTTTGGACTTTGCGCTTTGAAGGACGTGTGAAGACAGGGAGAAGAAGCATGCGGGTTTCACGACTTTGGGTACTGACGGGTGTCGTTGTGGCGGCTGGATGCGGGGGCGGAGAACCGGTCCCGGAACCGGTCGAGCCCACTCCGGGTCTCACGGCATTCGTCGGCGCGCGGATCATCGACGGCACCGGGGACGCGGCCATCGAGAACGGCGTTCTCGTCGTGCGTGACGGGCGGATCGAGATGGTCGGCGCGGCCGACACCACCGAGGTTCCGGCCGACGCGACCCAGGTGGACCTGGCGGGCCGCACCATCATGCCCGGCATGATCAACGCCCACGGGCACGTCAACAACATCCGCGGGCTGGAAGGGACCGATTTCAACGAAGAGCAGGTGCTCTATCAGCTTGGGCTCTATGCCCGCTACGGCGTCACGACGGTGTTCAGCCTCGGCGGAGACGGCGAGGCCAGCATCGCGGTACGGGACCGCGACAACGACAGCACCTCGCTGGATCACGCCCGGCTGTTCGTGGCCGGCGACATCGTTACCGGTCCAACCCCTGACGACGCGCGGGCACAGGTGAACGCGGTGGCCGACAGCGGCGCGGATGTGGTGAAGATCCGGGTGGATGACAACCTGGGCAACACCCAGAAGATGACCCCCGAGACGTACCAGGCGGTCATCGACACCTCACATGAGCGCGGTCTGAAGCTGACGGCTCACATGTACTACCTCGAGGACGCCGTCGGCCTGCTCGAGGCGGGCGCGGATCTGCTGGCCCACAGCGTGCGGGACCAGGCGGTGAACGACGAGCTGATCACGCTGCTGCGTGATTCGGGCGTCTGCTACTGCCCGACCTTGATGCGAGAGGTCTCGACCTACGTGTATGAGAGCCGACCGGACTGGTTCGACGATCCGTTCTTCACCAAGGAGACCTCCGCCGACGTCATCGCGACCCTCGACAGCGAGGAGTGGCGAGCACGGTCGAGCGCTCCCGGACCGCAGACCTACAAGGCGCAGCTCGACGTGGCGAAGGAGAACGTCAAGACCTTGTCGGACGCGGGCATCCCGATTGCGATGGGCACCGATACCGGACCCGCCGCCCGGTTCCAGGGGTACTTCGAGCATGGCGAGCTGGCCCTGATGGTGGAGGCCGGTCTCACCCCGATGCAGGCGATCGTCGCGTCGACATCCGACGCGGCCCGCTGCATGGAGGTAGACGCCGACCTCGGGTCGCTCGAAGCCGGCAAGTGGGCTGACTTCATGGTGATGGGCGAGAACCCGATCGACGACATCGAGAACACCACGACACTCGAGGCGGTGTACGTGGCCGGGAACGCGGTTCCCGGCGTCTAGTGACGGGTAGAGTTTGCCGCGCGCGCTCGTCGGCAAACTCCGTAAGGTCGCCGATTAGCGTCGCCATTGAAGGCGACCGGCAGCTTGGGGCTTTGGGAAGAGCAATCGGATCTGAGAGTGAGGACACAATGACAGGCCGACTCATCATTGGTTGCGCAGCGGGGTTGTTGCTCGCCGTCGCGCCCGCCATGGCGCAGGAATGGGAACCGCCGCGGCTCGCCAACGGGGCGCCCGACATCAACGGAATGTGGAACAACGTGGGGTCTTCCCATGTGCCCCTCGAGATCCCGGATGATCTCGCCGGCAAGGAGCTGAGCGAGGAGGAGCGGCTCGAGCTGTTCACGGCGCGCTCGGACCGCGCGAAGGCGGCCCAGTGGGAAGGCCACGAGAACAGCCGGGGCGTCGGCGCGTATGCCAATTACTGGTTCGACTGGTACTGGAAGGAGCCGGTCGCCGGCGAAGCACCCGCGCTCATCATCGACCCGCCCAACGGAAAACGGCCGGCCTTCACCGAGCAGGCCCGCGACAGCGTGCAGTACTACCGCGACCACCTGCATGACGAGGCTGCCAACATGGAGTCCGGCGACCGGTGTCTGTCGCGTGGCGTGTTCGGGATGATGATGCCGACCGCCTACAACAACGGCAAACTGATCGTGCAGACCGAGGACCACATCATCATCCACAGCGAGATGATCCATAACGCCCGGATCATCCCGATCGACGCCGGTCCTCACGCCCACGAGAACATCACCCAGTGGGAAGGCGACCCCCGTGGCCACTGGGAGGGCAATACGCTGGTGGTCGAGTCGATGAACTTCAAGGCCGTGGGCAACATGCGCGCCCCCGGCTCTCGCGCCCCGCAGCACGAAGGGCGTCGGATGGTGGAACGGTTCACGTTCGTCGACGCCGACACGCTGAACTACGAGCTGACCGTCGACGACCCCAACACCTACACCACGCCCTGGACCGTGGCCTTCCCCTACAAGCGGGACGACGCGTACCAGCAGTTCGAGTACGCCTGCCACGAAGGCAACTGGGCCGTGCCCAACTCGCTGAGCGGCGCCCGAGCCGAGGAGCGCGCGGCGCCATGAGCTCCGGCGGTCGCCTGTCGGGGAGCACGACGCTCGCCGCGTCGGTGCTCTCCGGCATCCTCGCGTGCGCTCCGGCACCCGCTGGAGCGCAATCCCTCGATTGGTCCAGCCAGAACCTCAACCTCGACAACAATCGGTTCGCCGAGGTGGACGAGATCAACCTGGGCAACGTCGCCCGGCTCCTCGAGTCCTGGACCTACGAGGTCGGTCCCACCGACAACATCAGCCAGACCACACCCGTCGTCATCGACGGAATCATGTATCTGCACTCGCGGTCGACCCTGTTCGCGCTCGACGCCACGACCGGTGAAGAGCTGTGGCAGGCGGTGCTGGACGCCGGCGACCCGAGTGGCAGTCCGGTGCGGGGACCGACCTTCGCAGGCGGCAACGTCTATGCGTATCGAGGCGCCGATCTCTACGCCATGGACGGAAGGACGGGCGCGCCGGTCGAGGCATTTGGCGACGGCGGGGTCCTGCCGGTCGTCAGCGCGGCCCTCCAGGCGAAGTATCCGGACGACTACCCGCCCACCCTGGACCCGATCAGCATCGGCTATCGGATCACCACCCCGCCGGCCTATCACGACGGCACCATGTATGTCGCCGCGGCGTTGTCGGAAGGACACATCCCGGGTGGACTCGTCATCGCGACCGACTCCGACACCGGCGCGGTGAAGTGGGTGTTCAACACCATCCCGCAAGGCCCGCAAGACTCGGGCTGGGAGATTGCGCGGGACACCTGGAGCGACGGGGCTCGCGCCGGCGGTGGCATCTGGACGCAACCAGCGGTCGACGCCGAGCTAGGACTCGTGTATGTCAACGCCGGGAACCCCTCGCCGGACTACGACGGGTCGGCGCGACACGGCATCAACCTGTTCACCAACGCCACGATCGCGCTGGATCTCGACACGGGCGAGCTGCGGTGGTATTACCAGGCGGTCCACCACGATCTCTGGGACTGGGACCACGTGACCGGCCCGGTGCTGTTCGATGTGCCGGATCCAGACGGCGGCACGATCAAGGGCGTCGCGGCGGCCGGCAAGAACTGTCTGTTCTACATGTGGGACCGGGAAACGGGCGAGCCGCTCCACCCGATGGTGGAGACGACCGTGCCGACCGAAACCGACGTCCCCGGTGAGCAGGTCTGGCCGACCCAGCCGATTCCCTACAACGCGGCCGGCGTACCGATGACGCCGCTCTGCGCCACGTTCGTGGATCTCGAGGATCCGGAGCAGATGGCTCGTTCGAGCCAGCTCTACTCCCCCTACTGGATCAGCAAGGAAGTCATCGTGCCACACGGTGGCTCGAGCTTCGGGTCGCCGTCGTTCAGCCCGAACACGGGCCTCGTGTATGTGACAGGGAAGAACGGCGCGATCGCGCTGGTGGTCAAACCGGTGGGCGACTCACTCGAGCCTGGTCCCGACAGCCGCGGACACACCGACAGCTACGAGACCATCGACCGGATCATGGAAGGGTTTCCGCCGGACGTAAGGGTCTCGGCCTACGACCCGGTGACCGGCGAGCAGACCTGGCAGGCGGTCCTCCCGGCCCAGACGGCCATCGGCGCCAGTGGCAATCTGGTAACGGCAGGCGACCTCCTGTTCCAGGGCGTTGAGGACGGCGGCTTCTATGCGCTGGACGCCCGCACCGGTGAGGAGCTGTTCGAGTACGAAGCGCCGCGGCCGATCCGATCCAGCCCGATGACCTATCAGGTCGATGGCAAGCAGTATGTAACGGTCGTGGCCACCAATACGGTCGTGACCCTCGCCCTGCCCTAGCGGCTTATCTGTATGCGGTTCCGGTCTCTCGCCATCCTGGCGCTCTGGGCGTTCGCCGCACCCTCGGCCCTCGCCCAACGCGACGCGATCGACGACGAGGTCCAGCGCCTCCTGCCGCGGATCACCGAACTACGTCACCAGATTCACGAGAATCCCGAGCTTGGCAACCGCGAGGTGGAGACGGCGGCGCTGGTGGCGGACCATCTGCGCGAGCTGGGCTTCGACGAGGTGCGCACCGGCGTGGCGCACACCGGCGTCGTGGCGGTGCTTCGCGGAGGACGACCGGGCCCGGTGATCGCCGTGCGGGCGGACATGGATGCCCTGCCAGTGACCGAGGAGACCGACCTCACATTCCGCTCAACCAAGCGGACAACCTACCTGGGACAGGAAGTCGGCGTCATGCATGCGTGCGGACACGACATCCATACCGCGGTGCAACTGGGGGTGGCATCGGTACTCAAGGCGCTGCAAGGAGAACTGCCCGGCACCGTGATGTTCCTGTTCCAGCCGGCTGAGGAGGGTCCACCGCCCGGCGAAGAAGGCGGCGCGGCGCTCATGCTGGACGAAGGCGTCTTCGACACGCTCCAGCCGGAGGCCATCTTCGGACTACACGCCAGCGCCCATCTCGACGTCGGAC
>CAJWMX010000161.1 GCA_913043805.1 uncultured Acidobacteriota bacterium
CATCCGACAACGGATGCCGCAGGCATTCGGCGACGACCAGACATTGAACCGCCGCATCGGCGAGATGCTGGTCGACGTGCTCGGCAAGCTGCACGGCGTGGATCCGGCCGCGGGAAGACTGGGCGACCTCGGGCGGCCCGACGGGTTCCTCGCCCGCCAGATGGCCGGATGGACGCGTCGATGGGAGGCCGCGCTCAACGAAGAAGTGGCCGACGTGCAGCGGATGCTCGACTGGCTGGGAAGCCAGGTCCCGGAGCCGCAGCGGACGACGCTGGTCCACAACGACTTCAAGCTGGACAATGTCCTCGTGTCCTGGGACGACCCGGCCACTCCGGTCGCGGTCCTCGACTGGGACATGACCACCCGAGGAGACCCACTGGCCGACCTCGGGTTCCTGCTGAGCTTCTGGACCGAAGCGAAGGATCCGCCCCACTGGCAGGCGGCCGCGCGGATGCCAACCGAGCAACCAGGCTTCCCGAGCCGGGTCGACGTGATCGAGCGCTACGGCGAACGCACCGACCTCGACGTCAGCCGCGCCGACTGGTATCACGTGTTCGGCGTGCTCAAGCTGCTGGTCATCGTGCAGCAGATCTACATCCGCTTCGTGCGCGGGCAGACCCAGGACCAGCGGTTCGCCGGGTACGGCCGCCGCGTCCGTGACCTCGCGCGGAAAGGTGTGGATCTGATCGACAGCGCGACGTAGCGCCCCTCATTCCTCGGCGATCTCGACGAGCCGGTCGGCGACCAGCTGATCGACAAACTCACGAAGATCCCGCTCGAGGGTCTCCCGCTCGACGTCGAACTCGGCCAGCAGCGCCTCGGTGGCCTCCGCCAGCGGCGGCGCGCTGGTCATCACGCGCCACATCCGTGCCGAAACCTCATCCATCCGGTAGTACGAGTCGTCGGCCAGGGAAAGCAGCACCGTTTCACCGTCGAGCTCGGCGGTCATGACGTGGTCGGGAGCCCTGATCTTCACGAGGCCTCCGCGCCGTCAGGCCGCCGGTCGACCAGCTGTCCTCAGTTCCACAACGAACCGGCGAACGTGGACTGGCTCATCTCGCGCGGCGGCGCGGCGGCTCCCACCTTCACGACGCGCGTCTGCCACCGCCAGACATACACGTCAGCCACCAGATCCGCCCGTAGATGCACGTCGACCTCGTCTCCCGGCGAGAGCGACACCGGTGTCGTCCACGGGAAGAGCGCGCCGTACGCCTCGGAATCGAGGCTCGAGAAGCTCGCGCCTCCCGCCAGCTCGGCATCGAACCACAGATAGACGCCATGCCCGACACCCGGTCTGGTCACCTGCCACCGGAGCCGTACCGAGAGGCTCGGGTCCTCGATGGTCCGGTAGTCGAGGATCGCGACACGTGCGGGGTTAGTCACACGGTGAGCCGTCTCGGGCAAGGGGCCGGTGACCATCTGATTTCGCACCAGGCGCTGGAGCGGGGAGAGATCCAGTCCGACCGCGGCGCCCAGCGTCACATCCAGCGAGTGGCGATAGTAGTCGTCGGCATCCACAATGGCGGCCCAGACGGTGTCCCGTTCGAAGACCACGGTGCCATCTCGCGTGAGGAACCGACGGCGGGCGTCCGCCATCGACGGGATAGCGGTGCCGCACCAGGGCAGCGCTCCGCGCACTCCGTTGATGATGACGTCGACGCGTTCGGGAAGCTCCAGTGCCGTCGAGAGCGTCTGTATCCAGTCGATGCGTTCGGACAGACCGTTGGCCTCGGCCAGACGCGCCCCCACGTGCACGGCCGGGTTCGGGTCGCACGCATACACGCGTTGCGCACCCAGCTTGGCGGCGGCCAGGGCCAGCAGCCCCGTGCCGGTGCCAAGATCGAGCACGACGTGGTCGGGCGTGATGGTGCTGCGCAGCGACGCGAGCAGCGCCTCGCCGCGCGCGTCATTGAGCATGCGGTTGAAGTGCTGGAGATCGTAGTGGGCCGGGTCGCTCACGAGCCAACCTCCGCCGCGCCGCGGTGCGCGGCCAGTATCAGATCACACAATGCGGCCAACCGCCCGAGGTCGTCTGGCCGCCTGAGCGTGGAGATGGGCACCTCATTCAGCAGCGACGCCGCCCGGAGCACGCACTTCGCCGCCCGCTCTCTCCCGATGGCCGTGGATCCATAGAGCAACGGCGCCACCTCCCGCAGGGCGGGGGTGCCGGTCAAGGAAGAGACGGCGGGACGTTCGGCGCCGCCGCTCAGCAGATACAAGGCCTTGAGCGGCGTCGGAGTCGACGAGAGCGCCGTCGCGCCAACATCTGGCAGGGTCGCGCACCGCTTCTCCTCGAAGCTGTAGACCCAGTCGAGCCGTCCGGGGTCGACACCGAAGACCCCGAGACTGTCGGGGCCGAGCCTCGTCCGGGCACACCCGGGGCAGGCGTGGGGCACGCCGTCGAGCCAGGTGACGGCCAGCACGTCATCGGCCAGCACACGACATCCGCGACGCGCCAGCGCGACGGCGAGGGTCGACTTCCCGGCGCCCGAGTGCCCCAACAATCCCACCGCCGTCGCGACGAGCATCAAGCGACCGTCGGCGCTACGTTGCGGTTGAGACTCGTGGACGGCTTCGGGCGTGTTGTGTCGCAGCAGGCTCCCGAGGCCGAGGCTCCCCTCTCGCCAGGCAGCGTGGCCAGCGGGGCCACGCTGCGCCATCGGCCTCCGCATGACCTCGAGGTCCGCGTCGCTTACCGGTGCGTCGTCAAAACGGAAGAGGCCGTGGATGGCGCCCATTGGGCCACCGGGGCCGAGGCACAGGGCTAGAGCCCAAAGCCCAGAGCCCTAGGGGGTCGGTGGGGATCGGACCGACCTAAAACGGCTTGTAGACCACCATCACCACGGCGATGGCGACGAGGACGCCGGCCACGGTGGACAGCATCGGCACCTTGTCGGTCATGCGGAAGGCCATCCCGGTCAGCCCGGACAGGCCAAGCCAGCACACCAGCTTCACCATGGCCCAGCCGGGGAAACCGAGCCCCATCATGCCCATGACACCGAAACCGCTGATGAACACCAGCAGGCTGAGGATGCCCGAGAGCATCAGGAATGTACGGCGGTTCTCCTGAGCGGGCGCGGCGAAGGCGGCGAAGGTGACACCCGACATCAGGATCACCGACACCAGGTGGAGAACGAGAAAGACCTGATAATTCATGGCTGAATGGTACCTCGACCTTATCCGGAAATCGTCACGCCGCCGTCGACAACCAGGGTCTGGCCGGTGATGAACCGGCCGGCTGGAGAAGCCAGGAGCAAGGCGGCGCCCGCGATATCTTCCGGCTCGCCGATCCGTCTCAGCGGATAAGTGGACGTCGCCTTGGCGAGCCGTTCGGGATCCTCCCACAGCGCGCGGGCAAAATCGGTGCGCACCAAGCCTGGTGCGATGCAGTTTGCCCGGACATTGCTACCACCCCACTCCACGGCGAGATTGCGTACCAACTGGGCATCAGCCGCCTTCGAAATGCCGTAGATGCCGAGCATGTCGTTGCCCTTGAGCGCCGCGATGCTCGACACGATGATGACCGCCCCGTCCCGCCGCTCGGCCATCTGCGGCAGCACACGGTTGCACAACCAGAGGTTGTGTTTGACGTTGGTGTTGAGCACCTTGTCATACGCCTCTTCGGTGACCGTGGCCATCGGACCGAAGTGCGGATTGACGGCCGCATTGCACACCAGGATGTCGATGCGTCCCCACTTCGACATGACGCCATCAACCAGCGGATCGATCTGCTCGGCCTTCGACATGTGGCACGGGATAGCCACCGCTTCGCCGCCCGCTTCAGTGATCGCCGCGGCCACCGGCGCGCAGCTCTCCTCGCGACGGCTCGACACCGCCACCTTGGCGCCTGCCTCGGCCAGCGCCTCGGCGATGACCCGACCGATACCCTTCGACGAGCCGGTGACCACCGCCACCTGTCCACTCAGATCGAACAACGCCTTGTAGCTCATACCGTCCTTCCAGCGTCGACAGGCCTACCCGACCCGCGCCGCCTTGAAATTGATGCCCAAGGTGCCGAACGCCGCGGCGCTCGACTGCTGGGGCGCACCGGCAAACACGTCGGCCCGCCAGGTGATCTCGAACCCGGTCCGAGTCACCACCGACTCGAGCTCTGCCTCCAGCAGAGCACCGGCGATTCAACAGGTCCAGAGCTCTATCTTTTCCTTCGCGCCGTCGGGCACCGCCTTCTGCACCAGGATGTCGCCGATCTGCAGCCGGCCGCCCGGCTTGAGCACCCGCCGGATCTCGGCCAGCGCCGCCGCCTTGTCCGGTATCAGGTTGAGCACGCCGTTCGAGATGACCACGTCGGCCCACCCGTCGGGGACGGGGAGCGACTCGCCGTAGCCCTCGCGGAACTCGACGTTGGTGCGTCCCGCCTCGACCGCCGCGGCTCGCGCTCGCTCGAGCATCGCCGGGGTCATGTCCACCCCGACGACCTGCCCCTCGGGTCCGACCATGCCGGCAGCCACCAGGCTGTCGATGCCCCCGCCGCTTCCGATGTCGACCACCCGTTCACCAGCGACCAGCGCGCCCATGCTGAACGGATTCCCGGTGCCGGCAAACGCCGCGATCGACGACTCGGGCACACCCTCGAGCCACGTGTCCTCGTAGCCCAGGCGCTCGGTCAGTGGGCGGCCGGGGTGAAAGTGAAACCCCTTGTCCGGCTCACGCGCAACGACGTCGTATTCCTCCTGGATGGCGCAACGCAACGAGCTGAGGTCGACGTTTGGAGAGCCGGCGGCAGTGGTCATGGGTGTCCCTTCGGTGCGAAGTGCGCTCCGGGATTATACGATTGATGCCCGAACGCACCTGAAGGAGCCGCCAGTGACCGACCGGATGCCGCCGATTCCCGATGCCGAGCTGACCGACGCCCAGCGGGAAGCGAAGCAGGACTACAAGGACACCCGGAAGACCGACGAGTTCGAGGGGCCTTTCGTGCCACTGCTCCGGAGCCCCGAGCTGCTGCGTCACGCGCAGCGGGTCGGCGAGTATCTCCGCTACCGGAGCGCGCTCCCTCCGCGGCTGAGCGAGCTGGCGATCCTGGTCACCGCCCGGCACTGGAGCCAGAGCTACGAGTGGGGCATCCATGCTCCGATCGCGGCCAAGGCCGGCGTACCGGCGGCTGTCATCGAGGCAATCGAACAGGGCGACACGCCAACCGATCTTGATGAGGAGCAGACGGCGCTCTACAGCCTGTGCCGGGAACTGCTCGAGACCCGTCAGGTCAGCGACCCGACCTACGCGCGGGCTCTCGACCGCTTCGGAGAGCAGGGCGTCATCGATCTGGTGGGAATCCTGGGCTATTACTCGCTGCTGGCGATGACGATGAGCACGACCCGCACCGCGATCCGCGACGACATGACCCCGCTGCCGTCGATCTGAGCCCGGCATAATCGGCTGGTTCTCCACGGCCCATGCCCCTTCAACCCGGCGACCGCCTCGGGATCTACGAAGTCTCCGCCAAGATCGGCGAAGGTGGCATGGGGGAGGTCTATCGGGCCCGGGACACCAGCCTCGACCGCGAGGTCGCTCTGAAGGTGCTGCCCGAGGCGTTCACCGCCGCCCCCGACCGGCCGGCTTCTCGGCCGACGGACGTCAGGTGCTCGGCATCCTCCAGAACACCACCGGCGACGGGGCCGAGTGGCAGCTGCATGCATCCGACGTCGACGCCGGCGCCGAGCGACTGCTGGCCGACCTCGACCTGCCGGTGAACGTGGGGGAGCTCGACGGCTTCAGCCTGCACCCGGACGGGACCCGGTTCGCGACCTCCATCGCGAAGTGGCCCTATGACATCTGGATGCTCGAAGGGTTCGAGTAGCGTCGCCCGCCTCCCTACCGCCGCTGGTTGAACCGCCGCCCCACCAGCGCCGAGGCGATGTTCACCTTTTGGATGTCGATGGTCCCCCCTGCAATACCCCAGCCCCAGGCGTCGCGCATCCGGCGCTCCATCGGGTAGTCCTTCGAGTAGCCGTAGCCGCCCATCAGCTGCACGCCCGCGCTCGTAACTTCACGGGCCGACTCGTTCGCCACGCACTTGGCGATGCTCGAATCGGCAATCGACGGCAACCCGTTCTCGGCGTTCTGCGCCGCCCGGTAGATCAGCAGCCGCGAAGCCTCCACCCGCATCGCCATCTCGGCCAGCTTGAGCTGCACCGCCTGGAATTCGACGATCGGCTTGCCGAACTGCTCGCGCTCCTGCACCCAGGCCAGCGCCTCCTCGAGCGCGCCTGAGGCCTGCCCCAGCGCCATCGTGGCGTTGCCGCACCGCTCCAGATCGAACGCCTGCATCAGCTTCGGGAAGCCGCCGGCCGGCACCACGAGATGCTCGAGCGGCACGTCGACGTTGTCGAAGTAGAGGTCGGAGTCGGGGATGCCCCGGAACCCCATCAGCCGCTCCGGCTCGCCGAAGGTCAGCCCCGGGGTGTCCTTGTCGACCAGCACTGCGCCGATGGCCTTGGCTCCGGGCGCGTCCGACAGCCGGCAATAGACCAGGTAGGTATCGGAGTGTCCGCCGCCCGAGCACCAGCGCTTGGCGCCGTTGATGACGATGCGATCGTCCTTGATCTCCCCCTTGGTGCGGAGATCGGTCAGCGCGGTGCCCGCTTCCGGCTCGGACATCGCCACGGCGACGATCAGCTCGCCCCTGCAGACGGCCGGAATGACCCGCTGCTTGACGCTGTCGGTGGCGAAATGCGCCAGCGCGTGG
>CAJWMX010000162.1 GCA_913043805.1 uncultured Acidobacteriota bacterium
ATCCTCTCCATGGCCAACGCCGGTCCCGGCACCAACGGGAGCCAGTTCTTCATCACCCACGGTCCAACCCCGCATCTGGACGGCAAGCACTCGGTCTTCGGGAAGGTCACCTCGGGGCAGGACGTGGTCGATGCCATCGCCCAGAACGACGTCATGACCACGGTCACCATCGAGGGCGATGCCTCGGCGCTGCTGGCTTCGCAGCAGGCGAACGTCGACGCGTGGAACAGTGCGCTCGGGTAGTGTGTGATTTGACCGGGAGGCGGCTGTGCACACAGACAGAACGGTGTCGGCGGTGTTCGGCGGCCGGTGGGCGGCGCTCTGGCTGGGCGCGCCGCTTCTCGTGTCCTCGTGTGGAGGCGCTGAGTCGACGATGAGCTACCCCGAGTCTCCGCGGGGCGAGGTGGTGGATACCTACCACGGCGTCGAGGTGGCCGACCCCTATCGGTGGTTGGAAGAGCTCGGCGGCCCCGAGACGCGCGCCTGGATCGAGGCGCAGAACGCTCTGTCGATGCCGGCGCTCGAAGCGATCCCGGCGCGGGAAGAGGTCAAGGGACGACTGACCGAGCTGTGGGACCATGAGCGGTTCACGGCGCCCTTCAAGGAGGGAGGTAAGTACTTCTTCTCCCGCAATGACGGGCTCCAGAACCACTTCGTGACCTATGTCGCCGACGCGCTGGACGCCGAGCCTCGGGTGCTGCTCGACCCGAACGGCTTCAGCGAGGACGGCACCGTCTCGCTGGCCGGGCTGTCGGTGAGCCCGGACGCGCGACATGTGGCCTTCGCCCGCAGCGACGGCGGGTCCGACTGGCGTCACTGGTCGGTCCGGAACGTCGAGACCGGCGAGGATCTGGCGGACCGGATCGACCACACGAAGTTCACCGGCGTCAGCTGGAGCGTTGACGGCCAGAGCTTCTACTACAGCCGCTATCCGGTCGGCCCCGACGGCGACGGCGACGGCGGGAAGGCAGTGCGGGTGTTCCGGCACCAGCTTGGCACCTCGATGGAGGAGGACGAGCTCGTCTACGAGATTCCGGAGCATCCCCGGCGGAACCCCTACGCGACGGTGACCGACGACGGCCGCTATCTGGTGATCAGTGTTCAGGAGGGCTATCTCACCAACGCGGTGTACTACCGCGATCTCGAGGCGCCTGACGCGCCCGTCGTGAAGCTGCTCGATGAATGGGACGCGCTCTACACGTTCCTGGGCAATGAGGGGAGTCGGTTCTTCTTCATGACCACGCTGGATGCGCCTCGCAACCGGGTGGTCGTGATCGACATCGAGAACGCCGACCGCGACCAGTGGCAGGAAGTGCTGCCGCAGCGGGAGGAAGCGCTGACCGGGGCATCGCTCGTGGGCGGTCGTCTGGTCGCCGCGTACCTGAAGGACGTGCTGCCCCTCGTCGAGGTGGTCGAGCTCGACGGCTCGCCGGTGAGAACCGTCGATCTGCCTGGCGTCGGCAGCGTGTCCGGGTTCGGGGGCGCCCTCGACGATGCCGAGACCTTCTTCACCCTGACCAGCTACGCCCAGCCCACCACCATCTATCGCTACGACGTCGAGACCGGCGAGAGCAGCGAGTTCAGGCGGGCCGGCATCGACATCGATCCGGACGAGTTCGTCACCGAGCAGGTGTTCTATGCCAGCAAGGACGGCACCCGGATACCGATGTTCATCACGCATCGGCGGGACGTGGAGCTCGATGGCCAGAACCCGACGCTGCTCTATGGCTACGGCGGTTTCAACATCTCGATGACGCCCGCGTTCAGCCTGTCCCGATTCGTCTGGGTCGAGCGGGGCGGGGTGCTGGCGGTGCCGAACCTGCGCGGCGGCGGCGAGTACGGGAAAGAGTGGCACCTGGCTGGTACCAAGGACCGCAAGCAGAACGTCTTCGACGATTTTATCGCGGCCGCGGAGTATCTGATCGGGGAGAGTTACACCTCGACCGAGAAGCTGGCCATCCAGGGCGGCAGCAACGGTGGGCTGCTGGTGGCGGCGTCGCTCATCCAGCGTCCCGATCTGTTCGGCGCCGCGCTGCCAGCGGTCGGGGTGCTCGACATGCTGCGTTACCACCTGCCGAGCGCCAACGCGAGGAACTGGAACACCGACTACGGGTTGAGCGAGGTGAAGGAAGAATTCGAGGCGCAATACGCCTACTCACCGCTGCACAACCTGGAGGACGGCGCCTGCTACCCACCTACGCTCGTGACCACGGCGGACCACGATGATCGGGTCGTGCCCTGGCACAGCTACAAGTTCGGCGCCGCGATGCAGTTTGCCCAGGGCTGCGACAGCCCGGTGCTGGTCCGCGTCGAAACACGTGCCGGTCACGGCGCTGGCAAGCCGACCTGGATGCAGATCGAGGACATCGCCGACCAGTGGGCCTTCATCCTCCGGCATCTGGGAGAGGCCTGACCCGCCGCGCCGGGTGGCGACGGGGCTTCCGTTGGGCCGCCTGGGGTGTGGGCGCGCTTGCGCTCATGTGGAGCGGGGCGGGGCTTGTCCTGCCGGCTGCAGCCCCGCTCTCCCGGATTGAGCTGACGGTCGACGCCGCCGCCGACGACCTCTTTCCGTTCTTCAACGACCGACAGCAGCATCGCCGGATGAGGCGTGACGGGTGGGAGCGTGGCGGCAGCGTTCCGCCGATGACGCTGGCCAGTCTGGGTGGACCGGACGCGGGGGTGGGCACTCGCATCTGTTTCTGTCTCGATGGCGAGGGGCTGACCCCGGTCACCCGCCCACTCCGGGGCTCCGCGTCGACTACCGGATCGAGCTCGCCGTCATGACGCTGTCGCGCTCGAGCCGGCTGGAGCCGCTCGGGGCGGCGCGGACCCGGGTGCGATGGATCGAAGATGCCACCGTCCGCAACATCCTGTTTCGCCCACTGTTGTGGGCGGCGCGGCCTTCGATTGGTGGGTTCGAAGGCGTGATCCGCACCGCCGAGCGCCTGGGGCCACCTGTAGATCATCTGGTCCACCCTTGACCAGGGAGCGCATGGCCGCGAATGGGCAGGAACTCTTTGGGCTGCACCGGTTTAGCTACCCGATGCCGGTCGTTGCAGAGACGCGTCAGGGGCGTTACCATGAGCACCAAGTAGAGTGTGTGCGGACGGCTGTTCATCTGCCGTCGCGGAGAAGCTGGTGCTGAGGAGACCGATGCGCGCGGGGTGGTTGGCGCTCGTGGCCGTAGGCTTGGCGACGCCGGTCGCGGCCCAGGAGTCGCCGGTGGCGCACCGCGAGGTGCTCGACCGTTACTGTGTAGCCTGTCACAACGACCGGACGCTGCAGGCGGGGCTCACCCTCCAGTCGGTCGACATGGAGCGGGTTGGCGAAGTGGCCGACGAGGTCGAGGTGTGGGAGAAGGTCGCCCACAAGCTGCGCGGGCGCGCCATGCCGCCCCCGGGACGTCCGCGCCCGGACGACACGCTCTATGACGAGGTGGCCGAGTCGCTCGAAGTCGCGCTCGATGCGGCCGCGGCGGCAAACCCCGACCCGGGGCAGCCTCCGATTCACCGATTGAACCGCGTCGAGTACCGGAATGCGGTGCGGGATCTGCTCGCGTTCGAGATCGACGAGACGACGTTGCTTCCGCCCGACGAGTCCGGCTACGGGTTCGACAACATCGCCGACATCCTGGCGGTGTCGCCCTTGCTGCTGGACCGCTACATGGCGGCGGCCGAGAAGATCAGCCGCCTGGCGGTGGGCGACGCCGAGGCGATCCTGCCCGCCATCGAATCGCACCGCATCCCCTACACGAAGTGGCAGAACGGCCGCATGAGCGAGGGGCTGCCGTTTGGCACGCGCGGCGGCCTGGCCGTCCGTCATCACTTCCCGGTCGACGGCGAGTACGAGATCAAGCTCGTGCTGCTCCGGGCCTACGGGAACCACATTCGCGGCCTGGGCGAGCGCAACGAGATCGAGCTGCGCGTAGACCGGGAGCGGGTGGCCGAGTTTGCCGTCGGTGGCGACGGGGTGCGGGCACCTTGGGACGCCGTGTCACGGCCGACCCTCTACGAACAGATCGCCGACGAGGACCTGGAGATCCGGGTCGAGGTCCAGGCGGGCACCCGCCTGCTGAGCGCGGCCTTCGTCGAGCGGGGGGCGGTGACCGAGGGCGAGCTGACACCGCAGGCCGCGGTGTCGAGTCACGCGTTCTCACGCGACCGGAACCTGGCGATGGCGCTTGACCGCGTCGAGATCCGCGGACCGTTCGACGGTCGGCAGCCGGAAGATTCGGCCAGCCGTCGACAGGTGTTCGTCTGCCATCCGGACGACGGCGCCGAGGAAGACGCGTGCGCGGAGGAGATCCTCTCGACCCTGGCGCGTCGGGCGTTCCGGCGGCCGGTGAGCGGCGAGGACGTGGCTCCGCTGGTGGCGCTGTTCCGGGAGGGCCGCCAGGACGGTGGATTCGAGCAAGGCATCCAGTTCGCCCTGCGCGGCATCCTGATCGACCCCGAGTTCCTGTTTCGCGTCGAGCGCGACCCGGCAGGCATTCCGCCCGGGACGGCGTTCGCCCTCAGCGACCTCGAGTTGGCGTCGCGGCTGTCCTTCTTCCTGTGGAGCAGCGTGCCGGACGACGAGCTGATCGACGTGGCGGCCAGCGGCACGCTACGCGATGACGGCGTGCTCGAAGCGCAGGTCACCCGGATGCTGGGCGACCCGAAGTCCGACGCCTTTCTCGACAACTTCTTCGGGCAGTGGCTGCTGCTGCGCAATGTCGGCGGCGCGGCTCCAGACCCCGATGCGTTCCTCGACTTCGACGAGAACCTCCGCGAAGCGATGGAGCACGAGACCGAGCTCTTCGTGCGTAGTCAGGTGCGGGACGACCGCAGCCTGCTGGATCTGCTGCGGGCTGACTACACGTTCATGAACGAGCGGTTGGCCGATCACTACGGCGTCTCCAACGTCTACGGCAACCACTTCCGCCGGGTCTCGACGGTGGGGACGGGCCGACAGGGACTGCTCGGACAGGCCAGCATTCTGACCGCCACCTCGTATCCGAACCGGACGTCGCCGACCAAGCGTGGACTGTGGGTGCTCGAGAACCTGCTGGGCGCGCCGCCGCCGCCCCCCCCGCCCGACGTGCCCGGATTGCCTGACGCGCAGCATCCGGACGAGGGGCGCGCCATGGCGATGCGGGAGCGGATGGAGGTGCATCGCACCAGTCCCGTCTGCGCGAGTTGCCACATGCTGATGGACCCGCTCGGTTTCTCGCTCGAGAACTTCGATGGCGTGGGCGCCTGGCGGAGCGAAGAGAACGGCGCGCCGATCGACGCCACGGCCACGATGCCGAACGGGCAGGCGTTCGATGGGCCCGACGGGTTGCGTCAGCTGCTGCTGGACGCCGACGAACGGTTCGCCGAAACCGTGACCGAGAAGCTGCTGACCTACGCGCTTGGTCGCGGGGTGGAGCATCTCGACAGACCGGCGGTGCGTCAGATCACGCACGCGGCGGCCGAGCACGACTATCGATGGTCTGCCGTCATCCAGGCCATCGTCGAAAGCACGCCGTTCCAGATGAGGAGATCGCGAGAGCCATGATCGTCACCAAGAAGCATCTTCCGCGGCGAACCTTTTTGCGTGGGATGGGCGTGAGCCTGGCCCTGCCACTGCTCGACAGCATGGTGCCGGCGTTTGGCGGCGCCGCCGCGCGGGCGGCTGAGCCGGTCCGTCGGCTCGGGGTCGTGTATGTGCCCAACGGCATGTTCATGCCCAACTGGAACCCGAGCATCGAGAACGCCCCGCTCGAGATCATGCCGACCCTGCAACCGCTGGCCGCGCATCGAGACAAGATGCTGATGATCAGCGGGCTATGCAGCGAGGAGGGCATCGCGCGTCCCGGTGAAGGCGCGGGCGACCACGCACGAGCCGCGGGGGCGTTTCTGACCGGGGTGCATCCGAAGAAGACCGAGGGGGCCGATATCCGGTCCGGTGTGTCGATGGACCAGCTGGCGGCCCGGGTCCTTGGACAGGAGACCCAGCTGGCGTCGCTGGAGCTGTCACTCGAGTCGGCGGTGGCGCGGGCCGGGTCGTGCGACCCCGGCTACAGCTGCGCCTATGCGAACACGCTGTGCTGGAGCAGCGAGACGACGCCGCTGCCGATGGAAAGCGATCCGCGAGCGGTGTTCGAGCGGCTGTTCGGCACCAGCGGGACGACCGACCCGGCCGCCTGGCTCGAGGCGCGGCAGAAAGACCGCAGTCTGCTCGACATGGTGACCGCCAAGGCGGCTCGCCTGAGCGGCGAGCTGGGCGCCCGCGACCGGGTGAAGCTCAACGAGTATCTGGAGGCGGTGCGCGACGTCGAGCGCCGGATCCAGACCGCCGAGCGGCAGGGCACCACCGAACTGCCGGAGATGGCTCAGCCCGTGGGCGTGCCCGAGCGGTTCGAGGACCACGCGAAGCTGATGTTCGACCTGCAGGTGCTGGCGTACCAGGCCGACCTGACGCGGGTCATTACCTTCATGATGGGGCATGAGACGAGCGTGCGGGCGTATCCGGAGATCGGCGTGCCCGACGCCCATCACGCGCTGTCCCACCATGGTGGCGACCAGGCGCTGATCGAACGGCTCAAGAAGGTTGACGAGTATCTGACCACGATGGTCGCGCACTACGCCGACCGGCTGGCCGCCACTCCGGATGGAAATGGGACGCTGCTCGACTCGGTGATGATCATGTTCGGCAGCGGCATGAGCGACGGCA
>CAJWMX010000163.1 GCA_913043805.1 uncultured Acidobacteriota bacterium
TTGGCGACGTCGATCCGATCAAGGCGGCGCGCGCGGGCCTAGAGCTCTCCGACGAGCTCACGATGCACTACGGCCTGCTCCCGCGGGCCAACCGCTGCATCTTCGCGGTCAACGAGCTGCCTGACCTGGCGGGCAAGATCCAGGTGGGACTGTTCAACATCCTTCAAGAGGGGGATGTCCAGATCAAGGGCTATCCGATTCGCCTCCCGCTGGACGTGGTGATGACCTTCACCGCCAACCCGGAGGACTACACCGCACGGGGCAAGATCATCACGCCCCTCAAGGATCGGATCGGCTCGGAGATCCGCACCCACTATCCGCAAACGCGCCAGGCCGGCATGGAGATCACGGCCCAGGAGGCCTGGGTGGACCGCGACGGCCAGGCGGCCGACTCGGTCACCGTCCCCGACTACATCCGCGAGATCGTCGAGGAGGTCGCCTTCGTCGCGCGCGAACACGGCAAGATCGACAAGCGGTCCGGGGTCAGCCAGCGGCTTCCAATCTCGTGTCTCGAGAACGTGGTCTCGAACGCCGAGCGCCGCGCCAGCATCGGCGGGGAAACCGACGTGGTGCCACGGGTGGCCGACGTCTATGCCGCGCTGCCGGCGATCACCGGCAAGTTCGAGCTCGAGTACGAGGGCGAGCTGAAGGGCGCGGACAACGTGGCCCGGGACGTCATCCGGACCGCGGTCGGGCATGTCTTCGAGGGCTGGGCCACTGATATCGATCCGGCCACGGTCGTCGAATGGTTCGAGATGGGCGGGACGCTCCAACTCGGCGACGGGACGCCGGCCGAGAGCCTGCTCGAGCAAACCGGCGAAATCCAGGGCCTGAGGGAGCTGACGGCCCAGGTCATTCCGTTGGAGCAGCCATCGGACCCGGTGGTCGCCTCAGCGGTCGAGTTCGTGATCGAGGGCCTGTACGCCCAGAAGAAGATCAGCCGGAGCGAGGAATGGCAGTATCGGGCCAGCCAGAAGCCGAAGCGCCAGGCGCAAACGGCCGACCAGTTCTTCGAGACCGACCTGCAGATTCCGCGAGGCAAGAAGAAGTACTACAACTGATCCCCGTCTCCTGAAGCGCTCCATGAAGTTCCGATACACCCGTTATACCGGGGACGACCTCGAGGGGCTGGACCTGGAAGAGCTCGTCTCGAAGCTCTCTGATCTGCTCCTCGACAGCGGCTTCGGCAGCCCGGCCGGCGACCCCGACGACCCGTTCGCCGAGGACGACCAGCGCTCCGAGCAGTCCCTGCACGACGCCATCCTCGAGGCGCTCCTCAACGACGGCATGCTGTCGGACGACACCATCTACCGCCTCCTGGGCGATCCGGCCGACAACGACAGTCCATCACGGCTGGAGGAGCTCATCGACCGGATCATCCAGGCGATGGAGCAAGAGGGGTACATCACCCGCCAGCCCGATCCACAGGCTGACTCGGGCAATGGCCAGGGTCAGGGGACCGACAGCAACATGCGGTTCGAGGTGACCGACAAGGGACTCGACTTTCTCGGCTACCGCGCCTTGCGTGATCTGCTCGGCTCGATCGGCCACAGTACGGTCGGCCGTCACGACACCCGCGACCTGTCCACCGGGGTGGATGCCAGCGGCGCGCCCAAGCCGTACGAGTTCGGCGACACCATGAACCTCGACGGCAGCGCCACCATCCTGAACGCGGTGCGTCGTCTCGGGCGAGGCGCGGTCGGCAGCGGCGGCGTCGACGTCGGCTATCTGGATCTGATGGTGTCCCAGGGCGAGTATCAGAGCGCGTGCGCCACCGTGCTCATGCTCGATTGCAGCCACAGCATGATCCTGTATGGCGAGGACCGGTTCACGCCGGCGAAGCAGGTGGCCCTGGCGCTGGCCAACCTGATCCAGCACCAGTACCCAGGCGACACGCTGCGCGCCGTGCTGTTTCACGACTCGGCCGAGGAGATCCCGCTGCAGCAGCTGGCCCGGGTGCGGGTGGGCCCCTACTACACGAACACACGGCAGGGGCTCCGTCTGGCGCGCCGTATTCTCGAACGCCAGCAGTGCGACATGCGGCAGATCGTGATGATCACCGACGGCAAACCATCAGCGCTCACCCGAGACGATGGCCAGATCTATCGGAACGCCTTCGGGCTCGACCCCTGGGTGATCTCAGAGACGTTCGCCGAAGTGGCCAACTGCCGGAAGGCGGGCATCCTCATCAACACCTTCATGCTCGCTCGCGACTACGATCTCGTGAGCTTCGTCAAACGGGTCACCGCGATCTGCCACGGCAAGGCCTACTTCACCAGCCCCCACACGTTGGGGCGGTACGTGCTGATGGACTATCTGGACAAGAAGACCCGCACCGTCCACTAGGGCCCGCGACAGCCATGCTCCCGTCGATCATCCCCATCTTCCCGCTTCCGAGCGTGGTGCTCTTCCCATCGGTGTTCCTGCCGCTGCACATTTTCGAGCCGCGCTACCGGCAGATGCTGACCGACGCCCTGCAGGGCGACCGCATCATCGGGATGGTGCTGCTGCGTGAACGTGACGCCATCGAAGAGCCGCCACCGGTCTATGCGATCGGCTGCGCCGGCCTGGTCAGTCACTCGGAGACCATGCAGGACGGTCGTTCGAACATCATCCTGCGTGGCATCCAGCGGTTCCGGATCGCGTCCGAGGAGACCGACCGCGCCTATCGCCGAGCCCACATCGAGCCGCTCCCCGAAGAGGCGACCGACGAGATTCGAGAGAGCGTACGGCAGTCTCGCGGCACGCTCGAAACGTTGCTGGCGGGTCGGCTCGAAACGGCGAGCGGAGAGGCAACGGTGCCAGAAGACATGGGCGACGAGGATCTGGTCAACACCCTCGCGCAATATCTGGACTTCGAACCGGTCGAGAAGCAGGCGCTGCTCGAGCGCGCGGACATCGCGAGCCGCTCGCGCGCGCTGATCGACCTGATCGAGATGCGCTCACTGGCCGGCCGCCCCCCCGGCGGCTTCGGCCCCCAGTGAACGAGTTCCGGGCAAGACGTCCGCCTGGCGGTGTTGCTTCGTCGGTCACAGCCCACCAGGCTGCTCCCTCCTCGCGCCTTGCCAGACGGACGTCTCGCCCGGAACTCTACGGGAGGTCGACGCCAGCTAGCTCGCGGGCGGGCTCGCCGGTCAGGCGGCAGGCGATCTCCTTGATCACCATCTCGCCGTGGAACCGGCCGTTCTCGATGAAGATCAGTCCGCTGTGGATGCCGGTGATGACCTGTCCCGCCAGGAACAGGTTGGGGACGTTGGTTTCATAGGTGTCCGCGTCGTGGGTGGGCACGAGCGTCTCGCGGTCGAACTCGACGCCGAACCGCGCCAGCATCTCCGTATTGGGGTGGTAGCCGGTCAGCAGGAAGACCGCGTCTGCCGGTAGGGTCGACTGCGCCCCCTCATGCTCCACGACGACCTCGGTGGGTCGAATCTCGACCACCCGGGTGTTGAAGTGGGCGGTCACCGACCCCTCTTGGATCCGGTTCTCGATATCCGGCCGCACCCAATACTTGATGCCCCTCCCCAGTTCGGCGTGGCGGTGCACCAGCGTCACGTCGACGCCGGACCGATACAACTCGAGCGCCGTCTCGGCCGCCGAGTTCTTCCCGCCCACCACGACGACCTTCTTCCGGTAGAACGGATGTGCTTCGGTGTAGTAGTGCGAGACGTGCGGTAGCTCCTCGCCCGGAATGCCGAGGAGATTGGGACGCTCGTAGGCGCCGATCGCCACCACCACGGTGCGGCTGACGAACTGGCGCTCGCCGCCACTGGCCTCGCGCGTCGTCACCCGCAGCAGCGGAGCGCCATCGTCTCCAGCCTGCTGCTCGATCGACGTCACCTCGACCCCAAGCCGAACGTCGAGCTGGTAGGCGTCGACCACCCGGCGATAGTAGCGAAGCGTCTCGTCCCGATTCGGCTTCTCGTGGGGCGTGACGAAGGGCAGGCCGCCGATCTCAAGCAACTCCGGCGTGGTGAAGAACACCATATTGACCGGGAAGTTCAGGATGGAATTGACCAGCGCGCCCTTCTCCAGCACGACGCAGGCGAGCCCACGTTTGCGAGCGGCGATCGCGCTTGCCAACCCGGCCGGACCTGACCTGACCACCACCACGTCAAGGACCCCGGTGTCCGTATCGATATTCATTGCTTTCTTTGTTCCTGTCTCTAGCGCGCCCGATACTCGACCTGCACGTCGCTGAGCACCGCGATCGGCCGACCGACCGACTCGACCGTCTCGCGCCCGCTGACGCGCTGCATCTCCAGCGACAGTCCGACGATGCTGATCTCGGTGACCGCCTCCGGTACCTGGACGTGGATCCGCTCCGCCCCCACCGGCACCACCGCCTTGACCCCGCCCGGCCCGGCGCCACCACTGACCCGATCCACCAGGTCCGCCTCGGTGTGAAACTCGGCCAGCACCACCGGTCGCGTCAGGACCTCTTCGGTCGTGGCGACGGCCGCGGTCACCAGATACCGTGCGTACCCGCGCCCCCGGGTCACTTCCTCTTCCGAGTAGGTGTGACGCGCGTGAAAGGTGAAGCTGACGGTGGCCTCGCCCCGATGCGCCGGCACCACCACCTTGATACCGTCGGCCACTTCGTTTCCGACCTGGACGTCGCAGTAGATCACGTCGCTCTCGACGCCAACGCCCAGTGCCGTCGGGCAGTGCACCTCGGCCGGTTCGATCCGGCGTGTCTGGCCCCAAGCGGCCTCGACGCACAACAGCGCGAAGGCCCCTACGGCGAGGCCGCCGGCCGCGAGCCGTTCCGCACGGAACCTAGTCACCGGCGTCCTCATCATGTCGCCACAGCGCCGTGCTGCTCATCGCGCCCTCGCCCCCGAGCCGCAGCAGGTTGAGAAACTCCATCCGGGTTCGCGCGTCGCTCCGGAAGAGCCCGTGCATGGCGCTCGTGATCGCCTTCGAGTTCTGCTTCTCGACACCCCGCATCGCCATGCAGAGATGGGTCCCCTCGACGACGACCGCCACTCCCTGCGGGCTGATCGTGGAATTGATCGTCTCGGCGATCTGGCTGGTCAACCGCTCCTGCACCTGAAGCCGGCGGCTGAACATCTCGACGACCCGCGGCAGCTTGCTCAACCCGATCACCTTCCCCTGCGGGATGTAGGCGATATGGCAGCGGCCGAAGAACGGCAGGATGTGATGCTCGCAGAGGCTATAGAAGTCGATGTCCTTCACGATGACCATCTCGGAGTAGTCCACCGTGAAGAGGGCGTCGTTGATGACCGCATCGATATCCTGCGCGTAGCCGGCGGTCAGGGCCCGCATCGACTTGGCCACCCGGTCGGGGGTCTTCAACAGACCTTCACGAGTCGGGTCCTCACCAAGAGCCGCGAGCTGGGCGCGCACCGCGTCGCGCAGGCGGTCCAGTGCCTCGTCATCGGGCGCGTGCGCGTCTGTCTCAGTACGTGTAGAAACCATGCTTGGCCTTTCGGCCCAGGCGTCCAGCCAGGACCATCCGCTTCAGTAGCGGAGGCGCGGCATACGCCGGGTCGCGGAACTCGTCGAACATGATGTTGGCGATGTAGTAGGTGGTGTCGAGACCGATGAAGTCGAGCAGCGTGAATGGCCCCATCGGATGTCCGCACCCCAGGGTCATCGCCGCGTCGATGTCTTCGAGTGTGCCACAGCCTGAGTCGTAGGCGCGAATCGCGCTCAGCAGGTACGGAATCAGCAGCCGATTCACGATGAACCCCGGCTGGTCGGGCGCCGTCACCGGACGTTTCCCGAGGGTCTCGGCGAAGGCGAAGATCTTCTGGTAGGTCTCGTCGGTGGTCGAGAGCCCCCGAATGACCTCGGCCACCGACATGACCGGAACCGGGCTGAAGAAGTGCAGCCCGATGAACTTGTCGGGCCGCCTGGTCGCCGCCGCCAGTTCGGTGATGCACACCGAGGAGGTGTTCGAGCAGAAGATCGCGTCCGGGCCGACTACGTCTTCGAGCTCGGCGAAGGTGGCCTGCTTGGCGGCGACATCCTCGACAATCGCCTCGATCACGACATCACACTCGGCGAACGGCGCCCACTCGGTCGTCCCCGTGATGCGCGCCAGTATGTCGTCGCGCTCCTCGGCCGCCAGTTTGCCCCGCTCGACGCCAGCGTTGAGAAACGTGGCAATCCGTGCGAGCCCGGCGTCCACCGCGCCCTGGTCGACCTCGCGGACGACGGTCCGATAGCCCGCCTGGGCCGCCACCTGGGCAATGCCCGACCCCATCAGCCCGCACCCGAGCACTCCCACCACTTCCGACCGCGTCTGGTCTGCCATCTTGCTCCCATGCACCGTGGCCTGAGACGCCACGGTGGCCAGATCTGTCGCTACGACAGTCTTTGATCATACCCCGCATGTCGGCAGAGGTCCGATGAGGCGGGAGAGGCGGAGAACGCGCGCGCGGGTCAGGCCGACCCAGGCACAGCTGACCGGGACGTTAGTTGGCGGGGACGCTCTCGGCGGTCGAGAAAATGAAGTCGAGCGCCTCTGACGGCAACCGGAACGACATCGTCACCAGCGCCCCGGCGCCGCCGAATTGCAGCGAATCGAGCATCGTCTGCAACCCCGGCTGCTCGGCGGTCTGCATCTTGGCGAGCGCCATGAAGCCACGGAAGACGTCTCGCAGGTTCTGGCCCGCGTCCTCATCGCGCCCCTCGATCGTCAGCGCGCCACTCAGGCCGCC
>CAJWMX010000164.1 GCA_913043805.1 uncultured Acidobacteriota bacterium
GATCTTCTCGGTCGGAAACCCGGCCTCTTCGACCGCTCGGGTCGCCTCGGCGATCTCCGCTTCGCCGCCCTGGAGCTGTTCGGCGCTTGCCTCAGCCCGCTTCTTCCGGCCCGGCTTGAGCGCCTTGCCGAACGAGTCCATCTGTTCGAAATAGGGTTTCACGACGGTGTTCCTTCTACGTCTTGCCCTGGGCTTTGGGCTTTGGCCGCGACTACCGGTTCAGCGTATGGCCGCAGGCGATGCCAGAGATGATCAGCTTCTGCACGTTAGACGTCCCTTCGACCACCTGCAGCGACTTGGCGTCTCGATACAGCCGCTCGGCGCCATACTCGGTCGAGTATCCGTAGGAACCGAAGATCTTCATGCACTCGTTCGCGGCGTGCACGGCGGCCTCCGACGCCAGATACTTCGCCATCGACGTCTCGTACTGGTTCGGCTTGCCCTGATCCTTCAACCACGCGGCTCGATACACCAGCATCCGCGCCGCCTCGTGCTCGACAGCCATCTCCGCGATCTGCGCCTGGATCATCTGGTGATGTGAGATCGGCTTTCCGAACTGCGTCCGCTCATTCGCATAGTCGACGGCCAGTTCGAGCGCGGCGCCGGCGACACCCAGGGCGCCAGCCGCACAGCCCAGACGGGTGTTGTTGAGCTGCCACATGCAGATCTTGAAGCCCTCGCCCGGTTCACCCAGGAGGGCATCCTTGGGCAACCGGGTGCCGCTGAAGGACATCTCGCCGGTTGGCGCGCAGTACAGCCCCAGCTTCGTCTCGATATCGGTCGCCGCCAGGTCGTTCACCTTCTTCGGCTCGAGAATGAATGCGCTCATCCCCCGGTGCTTCTTCTCGGGGTCGGTCATGACGTAGAGCAGACCGGCGTCCCCCTGGCTGGCGTTCGACACCCAGATCTTGTTGCCCTGCAGTTCCCAGTGGTCGCCCATGTCGCGAGCCACCGTCCTCATGCTCGCCACGTCCGACCCGCTCTCGGGCTCGGTCATGCCAAAGAAGCCGATCTGGCTGCCGTCGATCCAGCCGGGGATAAACTTCTGTTTCTGCGCCTCGGTGCCGAACTGGGCGACAGTCAGGGCCGGGCCAAGATTCTGCATATTGAACGGCAAACGCCACGACGCGGACACCCGAGCCACCTGTTCGGCCATCAACACCGATTCCATGAACCCGAAGCCGGTGCCACCGTACACCTCGGGCACCGCGCACGAGAAGAACCCGAGCTCTCCCATCCGCGCCACGCGGTCGGTGCGGAACTCGTGGTTCCGCTCCTCCTCCTGCAGCGTGGGCTTGATGTCGTTCTCGGCGAACTCTCGCGCCGTTTCCTGTACCAGCTTCTGTTCTTCCGTTAGCTCGAACTGCATGTCTTGCCTGATCTCTCGCCTGCCCGGTGCTCCGTCCGGCCGGTCTATCCGTCAATGGTGGCCAGGGCGTCGTCTTCCTCCACCTGGTCACCGACCTTCACCGCCACCGCGGTCACCTCGCCGTCGGAGGGCGCGTAGACCACCGTCTCCATCTTCATTGCCTCGAGGACCAGCACTTCATCGTCCTCCTCGACCGTGTCACCAACAGACACCGCGATCGACAATACCTTCCCCGCCAACGGCGCCAGTACCTCTTCAGCCATATCGTCGTCCCTACAGTTCAGCCAGAAGTCCGGATGCGCTCAGCCCAACATGCTCAGGAAGATCCCGGCGGCGATCACGGTGCCGATCACACCGGCGAGGTTCGGTCCCATCGCGAACATGAGCAGGTAGTTCTTCTTGTCCGCCTCAGCGCCCATCTTGTGCACGACGCGGGCGGCCATCGGGACCGCCGAGACTCCGGCGGCCCCGACAAGAGGGTTGATCTTATCGCTGGACACCAGGTTCATCAGCTTGGCCAGTATCAGGCCGCTCGCCGTGCTGACGGTAAAGGCCACGAGTCCGAGCACGAAGATGAGGATGACGTCGGTCCGTAGGAAGTTCTCTGCGCTCATCGTCGCGCCGACGCTCACACCCAGGAAGATCGTGACGATGTTCATCAGCGCGTCCTGGGCCGTCTCGGCCAACCGCTCCACCACCTTCGATTCTCGGAAGAGGTTCCCCAGCATGAACATCCCGATGAGCGGGGCCGACGCGGGCACCAGGAGGATGATCACCAGCGTCGCGGCGATCGGAAACAGCAACTTCTCCCGGGCGGTGACCTTGCGCGCCTTCTTCATGCGGATGGCGCGCTCCTGCTCGGTGGTCAGCAGCCGCATGATCGGTGGCTGGATGATCGGCACCAGCGCCATGTATGAGTAGGCGGCCACCGCGCAGGCCCCAAGCAGGTGCGGCGCCAGCTGTGCCGCCAGAAAGATCGTGGTCGGTCCGTCCGCGCCGCCGATGATGCCGATCGTGGCCGCCTCTTCCAGAGAGAACCCGAAGGCCTGCGCGGCAAAGAAGGTCAGATACACGCCACCCTGTGCCGCGGCGCCGAGAAAGATCAGTCGGGGCTGCGAGAGCAGGGGCCCGAAGTCGGTATGGGCGCCCAGGCCCAGGAACACGAGGGGTGGAATCACCTCCCACTCGACGCCATAGCGATAGAACCGCCACAACAGCCCCTCCTCTGGCGTCATCAGTCCCGTGAGGGGCAGATTGGCCAGCAGGATGCCGAACCCGATCGGCAGGAGCAGCAACGGCTCGTGCTGCTTCGCGATCGCCAGATAGAGCAATGTGAGGGCGATCGCCCACATCGCGACCATGCCGAGCGTGACCGAGAGGACGCCGAGCTGTTCGATGAAGGCCACGGTCAGTCCGTGGACGCAGACCGGTCGGGCGCGGTCGCACCCAGGCGCGCGAGGAGCTTCATCATCAGATAGAGCAACCCGATGCCGGCAAAGACGCCGGCCAGGCCGCTCAGGAAGACATTGGCTGCGGGACTCATAGACGATCGGCGGGCGCGCCCCCCCGTCCAGCCTCTGATTATATGTTGACGCGTGGCGGCCGCCGGCGGCTTGCGCCACGCCCGGCAGTGCGATACAAGCTCCACGAGAACCGATGGCCGCAGCCCGCAAGCGGCGTGCCCGAGGGGGCCGCGCTACCGCGCCCGCCGCGCCGCCCCGACCCGCCTCGCCCCCCAGCCCCCTGCGGCGTCTGGCGATTCCGATCAGCCTGGGCCTGGCGCTCGCCCTGATCTCGGCCACCGACCGCGTCAGCGACCAGCTCGTGCTGACCCGCTCGGTCTGGGCCGCCGCCGGTGCGCTGCTCGCCTGGTGTCTGGTACTCGCGCTGCAGGCGCGGCGGGACGGACGCACCCTGTCCCTGCACGTAGTGCTACGTCCTCAGCACTACGTGCAGGCGATGCTCCACATCAGCGTCTTGACCTACTGGGGCTACCACTGGCGCCCGGTCTACGACCACGCCTGGCTGCTGGTCGCACAGCTGCTGTTCGCCTACGCGTTCGACATGTTGCTGGCCTGGTCGCGCCGCGAGAGCTACGGCCTCGGCTTCGGCCCGTTCCCCATCATCTTCAGCACCAATCTGTTTCTCTGGTTTCGCGACGACTGGTTTTATTTGCAGTTCCTCATGCTGGCGGCCGGCTTCATGGGCAAGGCGTTCGTGCGGTGGGAGCGGGATGGACGGCGCACGCATATCTTCAATCCCTCGGCGTTCTCGCTCGGGCTCTTCTCGGTGGTCTTGATCGCCACCGGCACGACGAGCCTCACCTGGGGCCAGGAGATCGCATCCACGCTGACGCTGGCGCCCCGGATCTACCTGTTTCTCTTCGCCATCGGACTGGTGGCGATGTACGCCTTCTCGATCACGCTCGTGGCGGGCACCGCCGCCATCGTGCTGTTTGGCGCCAGCGCGCTCTACTCGGCTGTCACCGGGGTCCCGTACTTCATCGACTCCGAGATCCCGAGCGCCGTCTTCCTTGGGCTGCATCTGCTCGTCACCGACCCATCGACGTCTCCACGAACGCCGGTCGGCAAGGCCGTCTTCGGCCTCGGGTACGGGCTGGGGGTCTTCCTGCTGTATGCCGTGCTGGGTTTCCTCGGGGTGCCAACCTTCTACGACAAGCTGCTCGGCGTCCCTTTGCTAAACCTGAGCGTCCGGTGGATCGATCGGATGGTCGCGCGCCTCCGAGAGGGCGAGCGGCTGCCCCTCGTCGACGCACCGTTGGCCCCGGCCCAGACCAATCTGGCGTTCATGACCGGCTGGATCCTGTTTTTTGGTGCGATGACGCTGGCGGGCGCCACCGACGGCCGACATCGAGGTGACACCTTGCCGTTCTGGGAGATGACCTGTGGAGAGGGACGCGCGCAGGCGTGCGAGCGGCTGCTGCAGATCCAGACCAACTACTGCGGGGACAACGCCGGCTGGGCCTGCAACGAGCTCGGCCGCTACTACGCCGAAGGCGTGGTCGTCACTCCGGATCCAGACCGGGCCCGGGCCGCGTTCGCGCAGGCGTGCGAGCTGCGGTTCCAGGCCGGGTGCCTGAACCTGCTCCGCCCCGACGACTGGCTCAGCTCCGATCCGCGTCCCATCGACTATCGCCTGCTGTTGCGTGAGGCGGGCCCGAACCTGGTCGACATGCCCGAACCCGCGTTACTGACTCGCGCATGCGCGCACGGCTGGCGTTCGGCCTGCGGGGACAGCACGCCGTGACCGAGCCGTCTCCCGTGATGTCCCCCTCGGACGGCTCCCGTCCCGGCTTGATGTTGCTAGCGCTACTCATCGCCGGCGTCGGCGCCTGGATGTTCACCCAGACCCCGTCCCGGGGCGGCACGGAACCACCCCCTGGCGCCGCGCCACCGCCGGCGCTCCCTGGGTTCCGCTCCGACGCCTGGCTCCTTCCTGACGAGCCGCTTCTCGGATTCGTCAAGATCCCCGAGGGCCCGTTCCTGATGGGCGGCACGCCGGCGACCGACCCGGGCGCGTTCGACAACGAACGCTGGTCGAGCACGCTTTCGCGAGGCACCGTCACCCTCGAGACCTACTACCTCTCTCGCTATGAAGTCACCGTGGCGCAGTTCGCGGCGTTCGTCGTCGACACCGGCTACGAGCCGGCGGCCGAGACACTGGCCGCGCCAGGTGACCACCCGGTCAGCCATGTCTCCTGGCCTGATGCGCTGGCGTATGCTGACTGGCTCACGGGCGCGCTGGCCGCCGCTCCGAACACGCCGGAGCCGCTGCGTCAACGGCTCGCCGCCGGGTGGCGCGTGATGCTCCCGACCGAAGCCCAGTGGGAGAAGGCAGCCCGCGGGCCGGACGACCGCATCTACCCCTGGGGTGACACCGCGGACCGTGCCCGCGCCAACTTTCAGGGACAGACGACGGTCCCGGTTGGCAGCTATGCGTGTGACGACTGTCCGTACGGACTGGCGGACATGGGCGGCAATGTGTGGGAGTGGACCCGGAGCCCGTATCAACCCTATCCGTTCACGGGCGACGACGACGTCGACACCCTTGGCGACGATGCACTCTGGGTGATGCGCGGCGGCTCCTTCACTGATCCGGAACGCAACCTACGAACTGGCACCCGCGGTGGCGGTGACCCGGGTGCCCGCCGTCCGTTCATGGGGTTCCGCGTGGTCCTGGCGACGCCCTGACCGACTACTGTTGTCCGGCCGCCTTCCGCGCATCCTCTTCAAGAACGCGGGCTCCACGCAAGATGCCACCGAACGAGTAGTTCGCCTCGTGACAGGCGTACTCGTAGACCTTGTGCTCGGACACCGGCCAGATGTACTCGCCAGTCCAGGGCGCGGTCCAGACGTTCGGGTCCTCCACCGTGAAGTTGTAGAGGAGGGTATCGGCGTCAATGCGGGAGAACCGCTCCACGACGTGCAGGTCGCGGGTCGCGCCGCCGAGCGAGGGGTTCTCAGTGAAGTTGGTGGTGTCGACGACCAGCGTATCGCCTTCCCACCACCCGATCGAATCGCCGAGCCACCGCCGAATCTCGGACGGCTCGTGCTCGGCGTTCATCCGGATGACACGCGCATCGTGGACCATCTCGACCAAGATCATGATGGTGTCCTCGGTCTGCACGATCCGCTTCATGTTGTTGTAGAGGACCGAGAGCATCGGCGGGCCCGCCGTCGAGCCAAAGCCCATCAGGCACCGTTCGGCGTGCGGTCGGTCCTCCGGGTTGTCATACGGACCAGGCGCATCGAGGTCGTCTTCGAGCCACCAGGCGGTGCCGGTGTTCTCCCGGAACGAGCCGGCCTGCGCCGCGGCGGCCGCTCGCCACGCCTCGGTTCGCGGAGGCTGACGCCCGTCCGTCGGGTCGATGATGATCGAGGTGCGATACTCGCCATCGATCATGAACCCGTCGTCGCCGCGGTCGATCCAGAAGGTATTGTAGCCGCCGACGTTCCCTGCGGCCCCGCCCGAACCGTCGCCGCCAGCCGGCGGCGCCTCGCGGTTGCCGTCTCCGGTCTCGAATCCGGCCACCGTCTCGTTGTTCCTGACCGCCTCCCGCTCATCGGAGCCGGCCGGCGCCAGATTGAACACCTGCGCCAGGCCATCGGGGTCGCCCTGGATCACCGCCAGTTCCTCGGCGGTCAGCGACATCCGCTCTCCGAACTCGCGGGGCCGCTGGAGCGGCGTCACCGTGGCGGTGTCATAGGTCCCCGAGAGGTCTGGACGGCCGGATGGCGTCCGCGGAATGTCGTCGCCCTGGGCGAACGCCGGCGACGCCATCGCCACCG
>CAJWMX010000165.1 GCA_913043805.1 uncultured Acidobacteriota bacterium
CCCCTCCATCACCCGCGACGTCTCGGGCGAAGGAGTGCAGCAGGCGCTGCTGAAGATCCTCGAAGGCACGGTCGCCAACGTGCCGCCGCAAGGGGGCCGCAAGCACCCGCACCAGGAGTTCTTCCAGATCGACACGGCCAATGTGCTGTTCATCTGTGGCGGCGCGTTCGTCGGGCTCGAACAGACGATTCAGGGGCGCACCGGCCGGAAGTCGCTCGGCTTTGGCGCCGACATCAAGACCGCCAACGAGCGCGACCTCGGTTCGACTCTCGAAATGGTCGAACCGGAGGATCTCATCCGCTACGGCCTGATTCCGGAGTTCGTCGGTCGGCTGCCGGTCATCGGCGCCCTGCACGAGCTCGACAAGCCGGCGTTGATGCAGATTCTCACTGAGCCGCGCAACGCCATCACCAAGCAATACGAGCGCCTGTTCGAGTACGAGAACGTGAAGCTCCGCTTCACCGAGGACGCACTCGAAGCCATCGCCGAGTCGGCGCTCGAGCGCAAGATCGGGGCTCGCGGGCTACGCATGATCATCGAGGATCTGATGCTCGACATCATGTACACCCTGCCGGGTCAGAAGAAGATCCGGGAATGCGTCGTCACCCGGGAAGTCGTACAGTCGAAGGACGACCCGATCACGGTCATCGAGAAGGCAGGCTGACGCACGTCTGAGGCCAGCGCACCGCACCTGGGTCACCCACACAACTCATGGAAGTCTACAAGACTCTACCAACAGTCCCCCTGCGTGATGTCGTCGTGTTCCCGCACATGATGATGCCGTTCGTCATCGGACGGCCGTCGTCGACGCGAGCGCTCGAACACGCGTTGATGAAAGATAAGCGGATCTTCCTGGCCGCCCAGCAAGACGCGGCCACCGACGACCCGCAGCCCAAGGACATCTACACGATGGGCTGCGTGGCCAACATCGTGCAGAGCCTGAAGCTCCCGGACGGCAACATCAAGGTGCTAGTCGAGGGCCTCGAGCGGGCGCGCGCGGTCGAGTGGAAGGAAGACAAAGGGTTCTACCGCGTCGTCGCGAAGCTCCTGCCGAAGCAGGACGACGTCAGCGACGACCTTGAGTCGACGATGAGCAAGGTCGTCTCGCTGTTCGAGCAGTACGTGAAGCTCTCGAACAACCTGCACTACGACGCCATGATCGCGGCCGTGCGGGTCGACGACGCCAGCAAGCTCGGCGACACCATCGCCGCGCACCTCGTAGTCGGGGTGGAAGAGAAGCAGAACCTCCTCGAGATCATCTCTCCGCTCGAGCGGCTGGTCCGCATCGCCAGCCTCCTCGAAGTCGAGGTCGACAAGCTCCAGGTAGACCGCCGGATCCAATCTCGCGTGAAGAAGCAGATGGAGAAGGCGCAGAAGGAGTACTACCTCAACGAGAAGATGAAGGCGATCCAAAAGGAACTGGGTCGCAAGGAGGACAAGGGCAACGAGCTCGAAGAACTTCGCAAGAAGATCGAAGACGCCCGGATGCCCAAGGACGTCGAGGAAAAGGCGGTCCAGGAGCTCAAGCGGCTCGAGGGCATGCCGCCGATGTCGGCCGAGGCGACCGTTTCGCGCAACTACCTCGACTGGCTGATCGCGGTGCCCTGGCACAAGAAGTCGCGCGAAAGCCGCGACCTCAAGAAGGCCGAGGACATCCTCAACCAGGACCACTACGGTCTCGAGAAGATCAAGGATCGGATTCTCGAGTTCCTGGCGGTGCGCACCCTCGTCAGAAAGCCCAAGGGCACGATCCTGACGCTGTCGGGCCCGCCGGGAGTCGGCAAGACGTCGCTGGCCAAGTCGATCGCCAGGGCCACCAACCGCAAGTTCGTGCGGCTGTCGGTGGGCGGCGTCCGCGACGAGGCGGAGATTCGCGGCCATCGCCGCACCTACATCGGCGCCTTCCCCGGCCAGATCATCCAGATGATGAAGAAGGCCGGCACCATGAACCCGGTCTTCCTGCTCGACGAAGTCGACAAGATGTCGATGGACTTCCGCGGCGACCCGTCGGCGGCGCTGCTCGAAGTGCTGGACCCGGAACAGAACCACACGTTCCTGGACCATTACCTCGACGTCGAGTACGACCTGTCGAACATCATGTTCGTCTGCACCGCTAACGTCCTGCACACGGTGCCCCAGGCCCTGCGTGACCGGATGGAGGTGCTGCAGCTCGCCGGCTACACCGAGCTGGAGAAGATCGAGATCGCGCGCACCTTCCTGGCCCCCAAGGCCGTGAAGGCCACCGGGCTGACCGACAAGCACATCCAGTTCAAGGACGAGGCGTTCGAGACGGTCATCCGGCGCTACACGCGTGAAGCCGGGGTCAGAAGCCTCGAACGGGAGATCAATGCGCTGTGCCGGAAGGTGGCGCGCAAGGTCGTGGTCGAGGGCAAGCAGTTCTCTGAGGAAATCACGGCCGAAAAGATCACCGAGTATCTGGGCGTGCCCCGCTACCGGCCGCAGATGGCCGAAGAGAAGAACGAGATCGGCATCGCCACCGGGCTGGCGTGGACCGAGGCGGGGGGCGAGCTGCTGCTGACCGAGTCGACGCTGATGCCAGGCAAGGGCCGGCTGACGCTGACCGGCAAGCTCGGCGACGTGATGCAGGAGTCGGCACAGGCCGCGATGAGCTATGTGCGGTCGAAGGCCGAGGAGTTCGGCATCGACAAGGACTTCCACAAGCAGACCGACGTCCACGTGCACGTGCCGGAAGGCGCGATCCCGAAGGATGGCCCGTCGGCCGGCATCACGCTGGCCACCGCGCTGGTATCGAATCTATCCAAGACGCCGACACGTCGCGACGTCGCGATGACCGGCGAGATCACGCTCCGCGGGAAGGTGCTCCCGATCGGCGGTGTGAAGGAGAAGGTGCTCGCCGCGCACCGCGCCGGAGTCAACACCATCATCCTGCCCAAGGACAACGAGAAAGACCTCGCCGACATCCCCAAGGCGGTGCTCGACGTCATGGAGCTGCACCTGGTGGAATCGATGGACGAGGTGCTCAAGATCGCGATGGCCGAGCCGCTGACCGGTGTCCTGGCCGAACCGACCGAGACCGAAGCGGCCGCCACCGACGACGCGGTGACTCACTAGGGGTTTCCCGACGATCCGCCCATCTGGCGGCGTTGCTTCGTCGGTCACAGCCCGCCTGGCTGCTCCCTTTTCGCGCCTTGCCAGATAGACGGCTCGTCAGGAAACCGCTCCTGCCGACACGGGGGCCGCATGAAACTGCTCTCGGCCGAGTTCGTTACCAGCGTTGGTCCGACCAGTCCGCTGCCAGTGGCCCATGTGCCGCAGGTGGCGCTGGTGGGTCGGTCGAACGTCGGAAAATCCACCCTCATCAACGCGTTAGCCAGAAAGAAGATCGCGCGGGCCGGTGGGGCTCCGGGGACCACCCGGCTGCTCAACGTCTACCGGCTGGTGCTCGCCGCACAGCGCGGCGAGCTGCTGTTGATCGACCTTCCGGGGTACGGCTACGCCCGCGGCCGGGACGCCGCGGCCAAGGAGTTCTCCGAGCTCACGGGACGCTTCTTCCAAGCCGAGTACGAGGGGGAGTTGGACCGGCCCGGGACCATCGGGCCGGCCGGCGCGGTGCTGCTGGTCGACGGCCGCCATCCCGGACTGGACAACGACCGCGAAGCGCTCGACTGGCTGGTAGGACTCGACCTCCCGGTGGTGGTGGCCGCGACGAAGATGGACCGACTGAAGCGATCGCAGCACGCCAGGAGGTTGAAGCAGCACAAGGCGGCGTTCGGCAGAAGCGTTTTGCCGATCTCGGCGCCGAAGGGCGATGGACTCGGCCCGTTCTGGGCTACCCTCCTCGAGCTGGTCGGACTCTAGCCGGCGCCCCTCACTCCTGACGCAGCACCAACAACGGATCGGCACGGCGCGCTGGCACGTAGCACGCCCCCAGGGCAACGAAAGCGAGCACCGCCAGCGCGCAAGCCGGCCAACAGGACGCCACCGCCAAGCCCCAGGAGCGCCCCCAGGCCGGCCCGCAGCCCCCCCCATCCGACGATCATCCGCGCTACCGACGCCGGAGAGGCTCCCACGGCGAGACGGACCCCGTTCTCCCGGCGCCTGAGTGACACCGCGTAGGCCAGCGAACCGGCCAGTCCGGCGATGCCGCCCAACGCCGCCAGCGCGGCGCTCTCGGTCAACACCTGGGCGAGGATTCGCCCGCGTGAGGCTCCCAACGCCGACCGCAGCACCAGCTGCCGGCGCTCTCGGGTCGCGCGCATCAACTGCAGGTTCGCGACGTTGGCACAGCCGATGAGCAGCACGCAGAGGACACCAGCCAGCAGCGCCCCGAGCACAGGCCGGACGTCGGCCGTCACGTCCGCGTGCAACGCGGCGGGCAGGAACATCCACGCGTCCACAGACGAGCCATACCCCACGTGGCTCGGCAGGCGCAGGCCGAAGTCGGCTGGCAGCACGCCAGCCACCTCGGCCGCGCGTCCATCGAGGATCGGCCGCTGTCCGACGACGTCGGGCGCGCCGCCGAACGCCTGCCGCCACAGGCCGTCACTGATCAACAGCGGCTGAGGAGAGGCCTCATCCGCCTCGAGCGCATCGCCGTCCGGCAGGCCCCGGCCGAGTGCTGGCGTAACCCCCAGTAGGGGGAACAGATTGGTGGTGACTCGCCCCACGCGGATCGGCCGCATCGCTCCGACGCCGCCGAGTGCGGCGTCTCGAGGCCGCTGGACGAACGTGAGCTGGTCAAACGACGACGTACGAGCAGCAAGTGCCGCCAATGCCGAGCGCCAGCGACAACACGGCGACCAGGGTGAACCCTGGCTGTGCCACCAGGCGGCGGGCCGTCGATCGCATCGTGTCCCCCGGAACCGATACCGACTGTACGGACGTCCTATGAATAAGGTAGACGGCGGGGCCTCCGGAATGGTCGGCTCGAGTTCAGCCGACTGGCCGGCGCCCTCTGCTATAATGGGAGTTTGCGGTTCGTGAAGAGGAGCAGACAGTGAAGGAAGGCATCCATCCGGAGTATTTCGAGGTTGAGGCGC
This sequence comes from uncultured Acidobacteriota bacterium, assembly GCA_913043805.1. Taxonomy (GTDB): domain Bacteria; phylum Acidobacteriota; class Vicinamibacteria; order Vicinamibacterales; family UBA8438; genus UBA2994. The sequence continues at coordinate 5,022 of CAJWMX010000165.1, forward strand.
GGTGCGCATGCGGCGCCACCTGGAAGACGCGGTCGACAAAGGAGGAGTTCCGGCTCGAGATCTGCTCCAGTTGCCATCCCTTCTTCACTGGCAAGCAGAAGCTGATCGACACCGAGGGTCGTGTCGAGCGGTTCACGAAGAAGTACGGCAAGCAGACGGTCGCCGGCCTCAAGGAGCGCCAGGAAAAGCTCAAGAAGTCCGCGGCGCCGCCGCCCGCTCCCGAGCCCGAAGCCGCCCCCGGCGAGGCCGACTCCGCCAACTAGGCCAGATTCCCGATAGCCAACAGTCGGCGTTCCAGTCGACTCAGCCGCTTCTCGCCGTCACGCTGCCGGTGTCGCGTGCGTTCTCCGTCGTACGCCCGGCGGGCGAAATCGAGTGCCTGACGGGTGTCCTTCACCCGGTGCTCGTGGTGGATGGCCAGGGCCCTGAGCGCCTCCCGTTCCAGCGCGCCAGTCGGACGCCCCAGCTCGACCAGCCGCTCCCACATCTCCGCGGCATCGTCATAGCGACGTTGCCGGCGCAGCGCTGACGCCACCCGAGACAACGCTTCGGCCTGCAGGTCCCGATGCACCGGCCAGGGCGCCGGGGCCGGGTGACCGCCGGCGAGCTGCTCATAACAATCTACGGCGCGCCGCCGCTCCCCCGCCCGCTCGAACACGCGGCCGAGTCCCAGACACTGCTGCGCATCGTCAGCCGCGCCCGGGCCCCCATCCACCAACCGGCACGCGATCCCGGTGAGGGTCCCCAGCGACACGAGGTCGAGCTGATTGTGAAGCAGCACGCCCTTCAGCGGCGCCGGATCACCGGTGCGGAGATAGCGGAAGTACCGAGCGGGAATCTCGGCGCCAGGAACATCGTCAGGGCGGTGAAAGCCAAGCACCCGGCGCTCGAGCGCGCCAAGCCCGCCGGTATCAGGCCCCCAGAACCGTCGGGCCGGATGCAGCAGATCCAGATGGCGGACATCCTCCATCGGCGTCTCGAGCCGGTGATAGAGCCACCGCATCTCCATGAACGGCACGTCGAAGCTCTTGCCGTTGAACGTGACCAGCGTGTGAGCCCGGGCCACGGCTTCGCTCACCGCGGCCAGCAGACGGCGCTCGCTGGCGAAGCTCGGCAGCACGAACTGCCAGGTGTGGAACCTTCCTCCCTCGAAGCATCCGAGCCCGACGACGAAGGCCACCGTACCCGAGCCGCCGCTGAGCCCCGTGGTCTCGAGGTCGAAGCAGACCAGGCCGTCGATCGGATCCAGGCCGGACCAGGACGCCGGGAGACCGCTCGACAACGTCTGCAGGCCGGTGTCGGTCACCTCCCGAGACGCCTCGGCCAGCTGCTCGCCGTAGGGACCGTCCAGCTCAGTGCCATCGAACCAGCGCCGTACCACCGCACACGGCCCCTGGGTACTCGGTTCGAGACCGGCGCCCACCCGCGCCGCGAACGCCTCGAGATCGACCGCCACCGGTGCCGGCCGTGGCGACGGCACCTCCGTGTCGCCTCTGAGCACGGCCCGCAGACGCGCCAGGTCGGTCACGAGACCCCAGCCAGGTCGGTCGCCGCTTTCACCCCGAGCCCGTCGAGAATGGCCAGCGCCACGGTCTTGGCCAATGGACCGGTCTGGCCGATCGGCCCCACACAGGCCGGACAGCCG
>CAJWMX010000166.1 GCA_913043805.1 uncultured Acidobacteriota bacterium
GACGCTGCTTCAGCCGCTGGGCTACGCGGGCGCCGGCGAGGTCGCCCTGCCCCTGGCCATCGCCGTGGGCCTGATCGGATGGTGGATCGGTCGGGTGGACCGGCGAGCCCAGGGACACTTCTCGGTGAGTGCGGTCTCGCTGGCCGCCATCGGCCTCATGACCTGGCTCGGCGCGCCGTGGGCGCCGGCCTGGCTCGCGCTGCAAGGCGGTGGTCTGATCTGGCTCGGGCTGGGCGAGCGGCGGGACTGGGTGCGGGGCATCGGCGTGGTGCTGGTTCTTGGCGCCATCACGAGGACGATCGAAATACAGTTCGCGCCGGTCCCCGCCGGGTACGACGTCTTCCTCAACCACCGGGCCGGCCTCGGCCTGCTCATCACCGCCGTGCTCGCCGTGCTGGCAGTACGACACGCCAGGACGACCGCCGACGCCGATCCCGCTCGCTCGGCCTATCTGGCGGCGAGCGTGGTCGGCGCGAACGCCATGATGCTGATCACGCTGACGGCCGAGATCAACGCGTTCTGGGACCTGCGGGCGGTCAACAACGCCGTCGTCTCGGCCGAGCTGGCCAGACAGATGATGCTGTCGGCGACATGGGCCGCCTACGCCGCTGCGCTCACCGCGATCGGGATCCGACGAAAGTACCCGCCCGTCCGCTACCTCGCGTTGGGGGTCTTCGCGATCACTGTCGCCAAGCTCTTCTTCGTAGATCTCTCGCAGCTCGACTCGGTCTATCGCATCATCAGCAGTCTGGCGTTGGGGATGCTCCTGGTGGGCGCTTCCTATCTGTACCAACGCTACGGCACCGCCACCGAGCCGGTGCCACCCGCTCCCTCCGACCCGTAACAGCAATCAGCGCCGGGCGAAATGTCCACCCCAAAGGCCACTTCGGGGTTTCTTGGCGAGGCTTTCGTGTAGCAACGCGCGGGCGAAGGTGGCATCCGGCAGTCCTACTTCGCAGGACTGCTTAGCACTTCCCCGAGCGTGCGGCGGAACTGCCGTGGTCTGCGACTGAGCTCGCAACGCCGCTAGGCGGAAGCCTCGCCAAGAAACCTAGACGCCGGCGGCGCCGCTTCGCCAGTGCATGGCGTCCTCGGTGCCCCGCACCTGGTCAGCGGCCAGGTCGGGCCGCAGTCGCGCTTTGGCCGTTCGCGCTCCTCTTCACTCGGCTCACCCCAGGCGCGGGTCGTGACCCAGCGAGGGTCCATCCACTCGTTGAGCAGGTTGACCGTCTCCCCGCGGCCCGCGGCATCCACGCCGCCAAACAGGACGATGACGGGAAACGGCGCCTGACGCAGCTGCTGCTGCACGTCGAGGAGCTCGGCCCACAGCTCGGGCACCCGGGCCTTGTAGTCGGCCTTGGACAGGCGGCTGCCGAGCTCCGCAATCTCGAACATGAAGGTGCGTGTGGCCTCGCTGGCCGGACCGGGAACCAGGTTCGACGGCTCGCCAGTGTGATACAAACCGGGGTATGCGGCAATACAGGAGAGGCTCATGACGCGTCACCCCGCAGCTCTCGTCACCCTGCTGGTTACCGGGCTCCTCGCCATCGGCGCGACAACTGCCGACGCGCAGCTCGTCGACGAAGTACGAGAGAAGCTACGCGGCGAGCGGGACCTGCGGCAGCTCGAGGTGTCGGTGACCGCGAGCGAAGCGCTGCTCAGCGGTGAACTGAGGAACTTCTGGCTGAAGCACCAAGCCATCGAACGCGCCCTCGAGGTCGAGGGCATCGAGACGGTCGCCAGCGAGATCGTCATTCCTCCGCCCGAAAGCGACCAGGAGCTGGCCGAGAAGGTCGCCGAGGAAGTGCAGGACTATCCCTACTACACCCTCTTCGACTATCTCGACGGGCTGGTCAACAACGGCGTCGTCACCCTGATGGGACGGGTGACGCCCGACCGGGACAAGGCGGGGGAGATCTTCGAGCGGGTGGCGAAGATCGACGGCACGCAAGACGTGCGGAACGAGATCCGGATCCTGACACCGTCCAACGCCGACCGGAACCTGCGACGGGCCATCGCGCAACAGATCTTCCGCAGCCCCGACTTCGAACGCTTCGCCATCGACCGCAATCCGCCGTTCCGCGTGGTTGTTGAACGGAGCGTGGTGACGCTCGTCGGCTGGGTGCAAGGAGAGATCGAGCGGCGCCAGATGGAGCAGATCGCCCGTCAGACCCAGGGTGTGCTGCGGGTCATCAACGAGCTACAGACGTTTCAGTAGTCGGACCGGCGGCGATTCAGCGCTCGATCCCGACGATCTCGAAACCGCCGCCCGCGGCCCTCAAGTAGACGCGAACCGGACTCGCCCAGGCCGGGAACTCCGGGTGATCCGAGCGGATCTCCGCCATCAGATACGTCTCGTCCCCGAGCGTGACGGCGTCGGGCAGCGCCGCGCTCGACCGAGCGGAGCGCACCGGATTCCCCACTGTCCGGGCGTCGTCGACCCCATTGTCGTAGACCGACCTGAACACTTCGTACTCCGTCCCGGTCGACGCAAACCCGTAGTCCTCGGCGAGATTGGTCCAAGCGAGCCCGCCGGACGAAAGGACGAAGCCGTCGAGCGGGTTCACCCGGTCCAGATAGAACCCTCCGGTCTTCTGCTGGCGTTCGACCAGCACCTCGTGGAAGTACGCTTCGACATCGGGGTCGCTGAACTCGCCGGTCTTCACAATCGCGAGCAACTCCTCCTCGGTAAAGCGCATCAGGATCTTCGCCGCCCAGAAGGCGTCCCGGTCGGTCATCCGGACGAAGGCCGGATTCGGGTAGTCGTTCTTCCATGCGTGAGGCTCGAACGACGCCGCCTCCCACCGACCGGCTGCCTCGTACTTCGGGAACTCCGGCCACTCGACGTCTCTGTAGGTCGGGGTGCGGAACCCGAATCCGGTGAACTGGTCCCGCATCTCGCCCAAATCGAGCCAGTAGTAATAGCTCAGGTGTGGGAACTGGATCTCGACGCTGCCGCTGCCGAACGTCGAACCAAAGTCCATCAAGTGGTGCCGGATGAACCGCCGGCCGTTCTGCTCGACGTAGGAGTCCTGGGTGTTGTGGGCGCGCGTGTCGTCGTGATTGGTCTAGGCCGCGAACACCCGCAGCCCGCGGAGCTCACGCCGATGCTCGTGAGGAATGACGTCGTTCGGATCGTCCGATCGGGTGCCGTAGTAGCGGAAGGGCCCGATCGGTCGCCCCTCGATGTACTTGCTCGCCGTGACCCTGAGTCGCCCGTCCGGCAGACGAGGCACGCCGCGGAGGACGCGCTCGAGACGCTCATCGGTGAGCAGACGCTCGACCCCGAACGCATCCTCCAGCGTGGTGCCAGGCTCGATGACGAAGTTCTCCGGTCGAACGCGGACAATGTGGTTCTCGGCTGTGTAGTAGCCGATGGCGTAGAACAGCTTCGTCGCGATGACCTCGGCCGCGGAAGCCAGCTCCGGCACCTCGATCGGATCGAACTTGATGATGTAGCGGTCGCCGACGTCATCGATGATCTGAAATCCGGAGGTCAAACCCTGGCTCTTGCTCTGGAAGACCCGCCACGGAGCGTCCGGGTTGGGCCCGTCGGTGGTGTTGGGGCCTCGGATCAGCTGCTCGAGGGAGAGACGGCGCGCGCCATGCCGGTTCGTGAACCAGGTGCTGTCTGGCACCTCATCGAGCGTGTTGACATTCAACGCTTCGCCGCCGCCCTCGCCCACGTCGGCGAAGATGCGACCGAAACGGTCGAACATGTCGCTCAGCTCGATCTCGGCCGGCTCTTCGGGCACGTCCACCAGCGCCGTATCGACGAGCACCGGATCATCGGGAAAGAACTTCCGCTCCTGCGCTGACCCTACGGATCCCGATGAACCGACCAAGAGCAGGCCGATGAGCGACCACCGCCAGTGGGTCGAGTGGATAGACATCAGAAAGACGGCCCTCCCCCGATATGCAACTTGATCGCCTCGCGGCTGCGAGCGCGGTCGAATCACAGCACCGTGCCGGCCGCGGAACCCGAAGCCCACGGCCGTCTCCAGATCCTGAAGACCGAAATCGTCAGACTCGCCGAACACCACCGCGTCCAGATACGCCCACAGCTCCCAGCGATACTCGGCGCTCATCAGCAGCGTGTGGGTATCTCGGAACCGGTACTCGCGAAACCTTCGAATGGTGCTCCCCCGCCCAGCGTCTCCATGAGAAAGAACGGTACCTGGAAGCCGTCGCCAGGCGTCGAGCGGGACACTCGGAGCCGCATGGCCAGCATCCGACTGCGTGGCCCCAGCGGGACGTGGCCCTGGACCTCGCCGGCGACCCGGGTGAAGTCGAATCGGTCGAGATCGAGGTCGTTGTAGCGACCCAGTTCGCCACGCAGCACGATGCCGGCGCCCGGCGAACCCTCGTCGCGGAGGTCGACCTCAACGTTGGTCCGCAGGTGGAAAAAGTCGGTCGCCTCGCCAAAGCCCGGCACCTGCGACGGATCGAACAGTTCTTCGAGCGATATGCCAAAGAGGCCCTCCGCCGCCTCGGCCCGTAGGAAGCCGCCATCCACACTGAACGCCATTTGCCCAAGTTCGCCCTCGACCCCGACGTCGAACGCACGCTCCTGGAGCTGACACGTCGTCCGATCGCGCGAACGGGTGTCGGCACCGAGCCCGAAGAAGCGCAGACCGCGGAAGTCGGTGGCCCGCACGCCGACTCTGGCCCGCACCGGCAGATCGCTGCGGGTCATCGGGAACCTCAGCTGGCCGTCGAAGGAGGTGAACAGACGCGTCGACAGCCGGGCCGCCACCTCGAACTCGTAGGCTTCGCGATCGAGACCGTTGAGATAGCTCAAGCCGCCGACCAGACCCCGACGGCATCCCGCCGATGACCGGCCGAATCTGGTTCCAGCCCCCTCGAACACGTTGGCCGGGAAGTTCATGTCCTCGTAGGCGAGGACCCTGGCCTCGGCGGTGGAAACCTGGTAGGGCTCGAGCTCGTCCGCCTTCTCCTCCCGCTGGCGCCGGAGGATGTCCAGACGGCTCTCGGGGGCCTCCTCGTCCGACTAGGCGGTCGTCTCGGTGTCGGTCTCTGGCTGCGCCCAGCCCGAGGTGGGCCACAACACCACCGTGACGAGGCACGCCGCGATCCACCCGAGCCGGCTGGTCATTGCTCTGTCCTGGGCTCTATCCTGGAAGCCCGGGCAGGTTGATGAACGCGGCCGCGCCTGGATAGCGGGCACGATCACCGAGCTGGCGCTCGATGCGCAGCAGCTGGTTGTACTTGGCGGTCCGGTCGGTGCGGCAGAGCGAACCGGTCTTGATCTGCCCGGCATTGGTGGCGACCGCGACATCCGAGATCGTCGTATCTTCCGTCTCGCCCGACCGGTGCGACACGATCGCGGTGTAGGACGCCCGTCGCGCCATGTCGATCGCGGCGAGGGTTTCGGTCAACGTCCCGATCTGGTTCAGCTTGATCAGGATCGAGTTGGCCACCGACTGACTGATACCACGTTCGAGAATGCTGGTGTTGGTCACGAACAGGTCGTCGCCGACCAGCTGCACCCGGCCGCCAATGGCGGCCGTCAACGCCGCCCAACCGTCCCAGTCGGTCTCATCGAGCCCGTCCTCGATCGACAGAATCGGGTACGCCTCGACGAGACGGCGACACCAGTCGACCATGTCGTCCGAGCTGCGCTCAGCCGCCTGGTCGGCCGAGAGACGATAGCGGCGCTCCTGCTTGTCGAACAGCTCGCTGGCGGCGACATCCAGACCGAGGTAGACGTCATCGCCGGGCCGGAACCCCGCGCGTTCGATGGCGAGCATGAGCACATCGAGGGCCGCCTCGTTGGACTCGAGGTTGGGAGCAAAGCCGCCTTCATCGCCAACGGCGGTCTGATGCCCCTGCTCCTGCAACACCGCCCGGAGTCGGTGGAAGATCTCGGTCCCTACCCGGAGCGCCTCCGAGAAGCTCGGAGCCCCGACCGGGATGACCATGAACTCCTGGATATCGACGTTGTTGTCGGCATGCGCCCCGCCGTTGAGCACGTTCATCATCGGGACCGGCAGGTCGCACGCGTCATCACCGCCCAGATACTCGTAGAGCGGCAACCGGGCCGCGGCCGCGGCGGCCTTGGCCACCGCCAGCGACGCTCCGAGGATGGCGTTCGCGCCGAGCCGGCCTTTGTTGTCGGTTCCGTCGAGATCGCGCAGCGCCTGATCGATCTCGCCCTGGCTGGTCGGATCCAGCCCCAGCAGCGCGTCTCGGATCTCCGTGTTCACATGTTCGACGGCGCGGCTCACGCCCTTACCCAGATAGCGAGCCTCGTCTCCGTCGCGTAGCTCGACGGCTTCGAGCTCTCCGGTGGACGCGCCCGACGGCACCGCCGCACGACCTGAGGCCCCCCCACCCAACGCTACTTCGACCTCCACGGTCGGATTGCCCCGACTGTCGAGAATCTCCAGCCCGACCACGCTCGCAATCGCCCGATCTTCACTCATGCACTCAACTCCACACGCCGCCGCGCCAGCGCCAAAGCCCCAGCATAGCAGCCCAAGAGACCCCGGGTCGCCCCACCTGAGGGATTGCCTGGATTGGAGGGTTTCCGCCCGCGACGTCACTCATCCCAAACGACCGACTGGGCCGGATTCCGGCGGAGGCGTGTGGCTGGCAAGGCGCACCCGAGGGAGAAGGCAGGCGGCCTGTGACCA
>CAJWMX010000167.1 GCA_913043805.1 uncultured Acidobacteriota bacterium
CTGGCCCGCGTCCTCATCGCGCCCCTCGATCGTCAGCGCGCCACTCAGGCCGCCGTTGACCCGTCCGCTCAGCGCGAACGACGATACGGCCGGCATTCGTGACGACACCTCGTCGGGGATCATGCCGAGCGAGCTCAGCTCGCCGAACCGCCCGACAGCCCAAGCGTTACTCCCGTCTTCCACCCGCTCCAGCAACGCCGCCATCTCGGCGTTGTCGACCAACGACGCTCCGCCGTCACCCCGATCGACCGCCTGCTGGACCGTCGGCAGGTCGCCCACCGCCACCAACCCGGGCTCCATGAAGGCCATGGCCAAGGGCCCGATCTCCTCCGCCTCGGCGCTGACGATGCGCGTGTCGCCGTACGTGCTTACCGTCCCGCCGGCGCTCCGAGCCGCCGCCTCGAGACGGGTCGTGTCGAAGCGCCCGCGAAACAGCACCAGGCCGGCCGGAGTCCCCTCGGCGCCGGGCGCCATGAACGCCAGCACGTGGTCGATGTCACGCTCGACGTCGAGCCCGAGCTGCTCTTCGAGGGCATTCTGCCCCACGCCGTCCGGCGCCACCTGACGGATCCGCTCGCGGAAGTCCGAGAGCATCACCTCGCGCACGTTGGCGTAGCCCACCACCGTCGCGTCGGCCGGCACATATGACAGTTCGAGCGGCCCGCTTACCGAGACGGCCAGCGCGGCGCCACGATTGAAATAGGCGAACAGGCCCGTGCATAGACCGAGCACGAGCACCCCGCTGGCGCAGAGGACGAAGTAGCGTGTCTGCCTCATCTGAACCCTCGCTCCGAGCACCCACCGATCGACCGAGACGGAGCGGCCTCTGAAAAATTATACCGATCGTGGGGGTAAAAAGTTCCCGCCTTCGCGCTCGTTCTCGATACGACCGAGCGCTTCGGCGGGCGGGCCCGGCCATAGCCGGGATGCGACGGGGCCCGGCGACGGCGGGCTACTGCTCGAGCACGTACTCCCGGCGCTCGACCAGCCAGATAGCCAGGGCGAGACCACCCGCCAGGATCACGGCCAGGCCGGTGAGGCTCATCGCGGTCGACGGGATCACCTCGGCGGACTGGAGAAACGCCAGCACGGAGCCGAGCACGCTGTCGTCGGCCGGCATGGAGTGGGGCGCCAGTCCCTGCATGTAGTAGCGCACCGTGAACCGCTTCATGTAGCCCGGCACCACCAACATGCCCGGCTCCCACCCGAAGATGAAGACGAGTCCCACCAGGAGCGGCCGCTTGAGCGCCGCCCCGACCAGCGCGAACACCGCCCCGTAGACGGCGAGCCCCACGGCCAGCAACCCCAGATCCTTCAGCAGGTCCGGGAAGCCCGCGCCGATCGAACCGCCCAGGAGCGGCATCACCAGGAAGAACACGATCATCAGCGACGGCAGCACCACGAGACCGGTGCAGACCAGGTACGCCAGATACTTGCCGACCAGCACCGCCCCGCGCGAAATGGGACGGGTAAAGAAATAGGTGATGGTCTTGTCCTCGACCTCGTCTGCAATCAGCGCGGTCCCGTAGAACAGCCCGAGGAGCGGGACCGAGATGCCCAGATAGAACACCCAGAACATCAGCCCGAACAGGTCCGCCCCGCTCATCAGCGACCCGGCGTCGACGTCGCCGTCGAACAGCCCGACCAGGACCAGGGCCCGGAGCGTGAAGGCCACGATCACCGGCCCGCCCACCACCAGCAACATAAAGATGGTGCGACGCGACCAGAGCATCTGACTGAGCGACAGGTCGAAGACGCGGAGCGCCGACTGTACGAACGGCGGCGTGTCGCCAACCCGAGGCTCCTCCGGTGGCGCCGGCGCCCCCTGTCTCGTCGCGTCCTCAGTCATTTCACCAGGTACTCGAAGACCGCCTGCAGGTTGTCGTCGGGCGAGCTCACTTCGTGGATCTCGCCCAGCTCGCCGGTCGCGGCCGCGGCGGTCAACCGCGCATAGAACGCGTCCGGCTTGGCCGTCTCCACCACGACGCTCTCGGTTTCGAACAGCACGCTCAGCACCTGGTCGTCTCCGACGAACGCCTGCGCGAGCCGACGCGGCTCGGCGGCCCGCACCCGCACCTTGTGTGGGTGCTCGTCGATCAGGTCGCGGATGGTGTGGATGTTGCCCTCGGCCAGAATACGACCGTTGTTGATCAGCAGAATGGTCGAGGTCATCGCCTCGATCTCGTGGAGGATGTGGCTCGAGACCAGCACGCTCCGCCCCTCGGACGCCCAGCGCTTGATCATCCGGATCACACGCCGGCGCGCGATCGGATCCATCCCGGTCAGCGGCTCGTCGAGCACCAGCAGCTCCGGATCATGGACCACCGCCTGGGCCAGCTTGACCCGCTGCCGCATCCCCTTGCTGTAGGCGCCGATCTTCTTGTCAGCGGCGTTGAGCAGGTCTACCTCCTCGAGCGCGCGACGGGCGGCCGCCTCCGACGCGTCCTCCGAAAGCCCGTTCAACCGGACGAGCGCCGAGACCCACTCGAGCCCGGTCATCCGCTCATAGAAGGAGTCCTGCTCGGGACAGAACCCCAGCCGGAAGAACAGCGCCGGGTTGCCCCACGCCGCTTGGCCCAGCACACGGAGCGAGCCCTGGCTCGGCTTCAGCTGTCCGGTAATCAGCTTGAGGAAGGTCGACTTGCCGGCGCCGTTCGGCCCCAGCAGCCCGGTCACGCCAGGCTGCACCTGGACGGTGATGTCGTTGAGGCCGATCACCTGCCCATACCACTTCGACAGGCCGTCGACAGCGACCACGGGTGCGGTCACGTCATCACCTCGACGCCGCGCACCCGACGTTCGAGCACCCAGGCCGACAAGCCGATGACCACCAGGATCATCAGCGCGGACATGAACCACGGCGACTCGAACCGGGTCGGCAGACGGAAGATCACATCGCCGACCTGATCCTGGTTCGCCTGAAACGACAGCCACGCCAGCTCGGTGCTCGACGTGAAGCCCTGCAGGACCCGGAAGACGGCGTTGCTGAACAGCACCATGCCAGCGTAGAGGATGCCGGCGTATCGCGCGCTGTTGGAGAGCGACGAGAGCGCCAGGATCGTGAAGGCCGCCAGCAGCACCTGCACCAGCGCATAGAGGGTGATGGCCGGCAAGAGGAACAGGTTCTCGACCACGAACGACAGGCTCGCCGAGAACATGATCTGCACCAGCAGCAACGCCAGCGCGGGGAGCAGCGTCACCCCCAGCAGGAAGAAGACCAGCACCCCGAGCTTCCCGGCGACGTATTCGACACGCGTGAGCGGCTTCGACAGATAGATCTGGAGCGCATTCGACCGCCGGTCGTTGGCGACCAGGCCGGAGCCGACGTAGACCGTGACGAAGAACACGAAGATCCACTGAATCTCGAAGAACTGCCGGAAGGTCTGCACCGACGGCGCCAGGATGTCCATGCTCGGGAAGTTCGCCGAGAGGTAGAACACGACCGACCGCACGAAGAACTGTCCCCAGGCACCGAGCATCACCCACAGGAAGAGCCGCTTCGAGAGCGCCGCCTTGATGCCGGTGCGCGCGATGACCAGCCACGCGGCGCCCGGGGCTTCCCGTTGCCCGGCGTAGCGGCGGTAGCTCTGGTCGTGAATGGGCACCGCTTATTCCTCTCCGATCGCTTCGGCGAAGACGTCTTCGAGCGTCGGCACGCTCGGACGGAGGTGACGCACCTGGATCTCGTGGTCGGTGGCCACCGCGAACAGATCGCGCGGCCCCTGGTCGTCGTTGATGAACACGCGCAACAGGTCGTCTTCGGCGTCGTGGCATTCGACCCCGATACCGTGCAGCGCCTGGACGAACGTCTCGCGGTCGCCTTTGATCCGGATCTCGAACACCTGTCGACGCCGCTCCTTGAGCTCGGCGATCGATCCCTGCGTGGCGATGGCCCCCTGGTGCATGACGACCACGCGGGCGCAGGTCGATTCCACGTCTGGCAGCAGGTGCGACGAGAGGATCAGGTTGACGCCCTTGCGGGTCGCCAGATCGACCACCAGCTCGAGCATCTCGTCCCGGCCCTTCGGGTCCATCCCGTTGGTCGGCTCGTCGAGGAACAGCAGATCCGGGTCGTGCACCAGCGCCTGGGCCAGCTTGATCCGCTGTTTCATCCCGGTGGAGTAGGTCTCGATGTTCCGGTAGCGCGCCTCGCCAAGGCCCACGTAGTAGAGGACCTCGTGGGCGCGCTGCATCGCATCGCTCTCGGGCAACCCGGCCAGCTGGCCACAGTAGGCGACAAACGACACGGCGTTCATGTCCGGAATGTGGCCGTCGGACTCGGGCATGTAGCCCAGGCGCGCCCGTATGTCGAGCGGACGCTCGGCCACGTCGAGCCCCAGCACCTGCATGCGCCCCGAGGTCGGCGTCACGAAGCCGAGCAGCACCTTGAGCAAGGTGCTCTTCCCCGCGCCGTTTGGCCCCAGCAGACCGACGGCGCCGGTGCTGAAGTCGGCCGCCACGTCACTGAGCGCCAGCTGAGTGCCGTAGCGCACGGTAACCCGCTCCACGCTGGCAACCGGTTGCGTGGTGTCGTCCGGCGCGTTCATTGGCTGGCGGAAACTCCTGACCGAGGACGGACGGGAGACGACGCGCTCGGCATGACTGTGACCAGGCACCGCCGCCCCCCACCGGGCGGACGCGTGCGAGTGTTAGACGGTTATACGGTCGGGGTGGGGCTGCGGTTCACAGGTGTGCCTCTCCGAGTCACAGACTGCCCTTGAGACCAAGCGCGTCGGCCTCGGCCCGCATGAACCGGATCACGTTCGTGATGTGCTCATCGAGGGACAATCCGATCTCCTCGGCGCCCTGCCGCAGATCCTCGCGAGGCACCGCGCGGGCAAAAGCCTTATCCTTCATCCGTTTGCGCACCGATTTGGCCTCGAGGTCGAGCACGCTCTTCGAGGGGCGCACGAGCGCCGCTGCGGTCACGAAGCCGGCCATCTCGTCACAGGCGAACAGCGTGTGCTCGAGCCTCGACTCACGCGCCACACCCGTGTACTCCGCGTGGGAGAGGATGGCGCGCATGACGTAGTCGGGATAGCCGAGCTCCTTCAGGATCTCGCAGCCGCGATACGGATGGTCCTCGGCGCTGGGCCACCGTTCGTAGTCGAAGTCGTGGAGCAGGGCGACGATCCCCCATGCCTCCTCGTCCTCGCCGAGCTCGCGCGCATACCCGCGCACCGCCGCCTCCACCGCCAGCCCGTGCTTCAGCAGCCGGTCGTTGGTCGTGTATTCGGTCAGCAGGCGCCACGCATCGTCCCGACTCGGTGTCATGACTCGACCTCCCGTGGGGCGCCGTCGCTCACCGGAGCCAGCTGACCCTCGCTTGCCGCCACGATGGCCGACACGGTCACGTCACCGGTCACGTTGGCTGCCGTCCGGGCCATGTCCAGAATCCGATCCACGCCGAGAATTAGCGCGATGCCGGCGGCCGGAACGCCGACGGTCTCCAGAATGACAACCAGCATCACCACTCCGGCGCTCGGCACCGCCGCGGTGCCGATCGAGGCGAGCAAGGCGAGGAACACGATCGTGAGCTGAGCCGAGAGATCCAGCGGGATTCCGAGCGTCTGGGCGATGAACACGGCGGCCACTGCCTGATAGAGGCCGGTGCCATCCATATTGATGGTGGCCCCGAGCGGCAGGACGAATGACGCGACCTCTTCCGACACCCCGAGATTGCGTTGCGCGCTCTTCATCGTCACCGGCAAGGTCGCCGCGCTCGACGAGGTGGAGAACGCCACCAGCTGCGCCTGGACCACTCCGGGCATGAACTGGCGAAGCCGGAGCGGCGTGAAGAGCCGGAGCAGCACGGGGTAGGTGACGAGCATCTGGATCGCCAGTCCGATCAAAACCGCCAGACAGTAGTAGCCGAGCGCGCCCAGCAGCTGCGGCACATCGGCCGGGCTGTCGCCAGCCACCCGGGTCACCGTGTCGGCGATCAGGCCGAACACTCCGATCGGTGCGACCAGAATCACGATCTCGACGATCTTGATGATGACCGCGTCGAGGCTCTCGAAAAGCGCGAGGAGCGGCGCCGCCTGCTCCTTCGGAATCAGCATCAAGGCGACGCCGAAGAGCATCGCGATGAACACCACGTTCAACATCCGCCGGTTGTCCGACGCGGCGAAGATGATGTTGTCGGGCACCATGTCGACCAGCGGCTGCAGCGGTCCGCGGGAGGAGGCGGCGGCGGCCGCCGCCTCGCGGGCCACGACGTCGCTCTCGTAGGTCTCCTGCAAGCTCGTCCGGACCCCCTCGGGCACGACCGCCCCGGGCTGCAGGAGGTTGACCAGCGTCAGACCGATGATGAGCGCGATGAGCGTGGTGCCCAGATAGATGGCGATGGTCTTGCCGCCGATCCTGGACAGCTTGTTGAGGTCGGAGAGCGAGGCGATGCCGGTGATGAGCGACGCCAGCACCAGCGGCACCGCGACGAACAGCAGCATCCGGAAAAAGATGGTGCCGAACGGCGCGATCCAGTCGGCGGTGAACTGGCCCCACCCGGCGTAGGCGGCCACCACGCCGTAGACGAGACCGAGCGCGAGGGCCAGAAGGATCCGCCAGTGGCTCGCCATGTCGCGTCCGGATATTGCACCGGGGGTGCGAAGGTGTCAATCGGACCGGCGGGCGAGCTCCGCGCCCCG
>CAJWMX010000168.1 GCA_913043805.1 uncultured Acidobacteriota bacterium
TCATGTGCTGGGCTCCGAGCGCCGTCGGATACATCCCGGTGATGATGGCCGTACGGGCAGGTGCGCAGACCGGCGCGTTCGACCAGGCGTGCAGGTAGAGCTGACCTTGATCGGCCAGGCGATCGAGATGTGGAGTGTCTGCGAAACGGTCGCCGTAAGCGCCCAGATGCGGCCCGTTATCCTCGCTGCTGAGCCAGAGGATATTGGGCCGCTCCTGCGCCAGGGCCGACGGGGCGAGGACCATCAGGCCCAGGAGCAGTGAGACGGCACGAAGGCGCATGGTCATCAACAATGAGTCGCCAGGAGGCGCCCATTGTATGACCGACCAGATGTTCCGGTTCAGCTCTTGCTCTTGCTCTTGCTCCCGCTCTTCGAGCCGCTCTTGCCGTCCTTCAGCACGACCTCGTATTCGGGGAACACGAGCTCGGCGCAGCCGATCGCGAACGCCAGGTCGATCCCCAGGTGCGTGGCTCGCTGGAGGTTGAGCCGGACGATGGTGTCCTGTCCGCGCCACCTCAGATCAAGAGCGCCGCCGTTGCTCAGCGCCTGGATGGTGCGATGGCACGCGATCTCCCGCAGCAACGCCTTGAGCAGGGCGGGGTCGACATCCTGGCCATCAGGCCAGGTCGGGCCCACCGGACCGGTCGGGCCGGTCATGCCCTTCATACCGGTCGGACCAATCGGACCCACCGGGCCCTGAGGACCAGTGGGACCAGGATCGCCCTGTGCGCCAGCCGGACCTGTCGGACCAGGCGGTGAACACCAAGGCCAATACGACGACGATCCGAGCAGCCCGAAGGACGCGCCTACGTGACATGACGACCCTCCATCGTTCGAGTTACGCCGCACACAGGAACCGGCTGAGCGTCGGCACCACGAGGACGAAACGACACCTCGGACCGCTGCGAAAGTGCCAGAACCTTGGATATGATCGAATACGAAACATCCGACGCCGAGTTAACTGTGCTTGTTTAGATGAGTCCATCCATTACTTCCCGCAACTAGTCAACCAAAAAGTCGAAACTGCTCCATTCAGATACCCTTGATCGAATGCTCCACTATCAGATGGAGTGCGGCTCCCGACGAGCGATTCCGTGGCGCTGGCAGGGGAACGCAGTGTATGGCGAGGCGGAGAACGTGGCGCTACTGATGCAATGGCCCGGGGCGCTTCGGCTGGACTGGTGGTCGACGAACCGCGGCCTCGGTACGGAGCGGGTGGCGGACCGGGGCTGGAACGCTTCGCGTCACAGGCGCTTGGCGTGCAGCCCTGTTAAGATCGTTCGTTCGTGGACTTCTTCGAGACAGCTACCGATCCCTGGGGACGCACCGTCCTCACCCACGTGGCCTGGAACGCGCTCTGGGTTTCGGTGTTCGTGTTCATCACCTTCCTGGTGGCGCACGCCTCCTACATCATCCTGTCGGCGCACCGGGTGCGGGCCCAGCAGGACACCGATGCGCTCGAGGCGAAGTATCCGGAGCTGCCGAAGCGGGTCAAGCGCCACACCTTCATGGCGCGGCTGTTCCACTGGGTGATGGCGGGCGCCATCTTCACACTGTTGGGAACGGCCTTCTTTCCGATCATGGGGTGGCAGTTCGAGTGGGTCACCATCCACTACACGGCCGGCCTCGTGCTGACCGGCGCGATCGTGTACCACATCGTCCACACCGTCTTCTTCCTCGACTTCTGGTCGATCTGGGTCGGCCCCAAGGACATCCCCGAGTTCAAGGCCGAGGTCATGCGCGAAGCTGGTCACGATGTGGCTGGGCCGCATCCGGCCAAGTACCCGATCGGGAACCGGCTCTATCACCTGGTGTTGACCTTCGTTGGATGCACGGTCAGCCTGACCGGCATGGTGATGTTGTGGCGGATGGGCACACCCTTCATCACGCCGAATCCCTACATCCTGGGTGAAGGCACCTGGGGGTGGGTCTACGTCTTCCACGGCATGACCGGGCTGTCGCTCGCCGGCCTCGGCGTGGCCCACATCATCTTCGGGGCGCGCCCGAAGAACTGGTGGCTGACCAAGTCGATGATCATCGGCTCGGTGTCGCGCCGCGAGTATCTCGAGCACCACGAGCCGTCACGGTGGCCGATCACGGTCAAGGGCAAGCGGGTCAGCGGCATGCAGGCCCAGGAGCCCGAAGAGGCCTGATCACACAGCGCGTGGATCGCCGTCCACTTACTCCACGGCCGCAACCGCATTCCCTTCAGGGTCGGTGAAGTTCAGGATCTTGCCGACCCCGGGCAACTCGAACACCGGTCCGGCCACGGTCCCGCCCGCCGCTTCGACCCCCTGCTTGGTGGCGTCGATGTCGGCCACGCTGATCGAACAACGATAGGCGTTCGTCGAGGGCATCTCGCCACCCCCGGGACGTCCGCAGAGGGCCCCCTCGGTCACCCCAGCATCATCGTCACCGGTGAACACCCGAAAGAAGCCGGGTGGCCCCCACGCCTCGAACCGCCACCCGAACGCCTGCTCGCAGAAGCCCTGTCCCCGTTCGACGTCGTCAGCCTGGATCGCGAAGTGCGCCGCGAAGTTCGCCATCTCATTCCCCGTTTGGCGGGAGCATAGCGCCCATCCAGATCGGCTGTTTATAGATATAATATTAATTTATATCGAATACACGCCATGCCCCAATCAGACCAGATTCGCGCTCTGGCCATGAACCTGCCCCACGGCGGTCGGCTCCTGGAACATGACCACGCCTGGGATCAGCTGGCCTACGCCGTATCGGGCATCATGTCGGTGGAGAGTGGGAACAGCCGCTGGGTCGTGCCGCCGCACCGCGCCGTCTGGCTGCCGGCCGGCGCGCCCCATCGCATCGAGGCGGACCGCCCCCTGGCGCTCAGGCTGCTTTATGTCATGCCGGGCCGGGTCAAGAGCCTGCCCCGCCACTGCTCCGTGGTCGAGGTGACCCCACTCGTCCGGGAGCTCGTCCTCGAGCTCGTGCGGCGTCACGCTCCCGACGGCGACCCGATCCGGACGCGTCTCGAGCGCCTGTTGATCGACCTGATGGGGGGACTCGATCAACCGCCGCTGACTCTCCCGATGCCTCGTGACACGCGTGCAAGGAAACTGGCCGAGCACCTGACCGCGCATCCCGACGACCGGCGCCCGCTGACGACGCTGGCCAGGACCGTCGGCTCTGGCGCACGAACGTTGCAACGGCTCTTCGTGGCCGAAACCGGGCTCTCGTTCCAGCAGTGGCGTCGCCAGGCGCGCCTGCATCGATCGTTGGTGCTCTTGGCCGGAGGGAGCGCAGTCACGTCGGTGGCCCTCCAGGTCGGCTACGACAGCCCCAGCGCCTTCGTCGCGATGTTCCGATCGGCGCTCGGCGAAACGCCCGGTCGCTACTTCTCCGGCAACTGAGGAACACCGGAGCGGCCCGTCACGAACCGCGCCGCGCGCACGAGGCTCCGCCACAGGTAGAGGAAGCTGGCCGACAGAAGAATGATGGTGGATGTGGTCAGCGCGTCCACCGTCACCAGCCACCGGCTGAAGCTGGGCCACACCGGCACGGTCGAGAGCGCCGCCAGCGCGATGACCGTCCACTGGAACCATCCAAGCTCGAGCGGCATCGGAGTCCCGGCGACGCCCAGCCCGAGCATCGCCTGGAAGACGATGCCGGCGCCGTCGAGCGACGAGGCCCGGAAGAGCACCCAGAGGCCCACCAGCGTCAGCAGCAGGTAGAGCCGACGCACCGGCTTGGGCAGCCGAGCGAGCCAGACGCCCGCCCACTGCTGCTCGACGACGACGAGCAGCCCATGCAGACCGGCCCAGAGCGCGATCGTCCACCCCGGCCCATGCCAGAGACCCAACGCCACGAACAGCAGTAGCACCGATCGGACGTTCAGCCACGGTGACCGGCCGGACTCACAGTCGAGCGACACGCGAAGATACGCCTCGCACCAATCGACCAGCGTCACCTGCCAGCGCCGCCAGAACTGGGTGAGCGAGTCGGCACCATACGGCCAGCGGAAATGCTCGCCGACACGGAACCCGTACATCCGACCGAAGCCGATGGCCATGTCGGCGTAGCCGGAGAGATCCAGGTAGATCTGCAACGTGAAGAAGATGGCCCCGAGCCACGCCGCCCCGGCGCTGAGCTCGGTAGCCCCCGCACTGAACACCAGGTCGACCGGCTCGCCGAGCATCCGCGCGAAGAGAGCGACCTTGCAATAGCCGACGAGCCACCGGCGCACCCCGTAGGAAAAGCCGGCCAAGGTCACCCGGCGCTCGGCCAGCTGACGTCCGAGCTCGGCGTAGCGGACCAGGGGTCCGGCACACAGCAACGGAAAGCACAGCATGTACACGCCAGCTCGGATCGGACTCCGTTGGGCCGGCAGCTCACCCCGGAACACGTCCACGACATAGGAGGTGGACTGACACACGACGAGCAGCATCCCCAGCGGCGCCAGGAGCTGAGGCATCGCGAAGCCGGTGTCGCCGACCGGATCGGGGAGCACCAGGGCGTACTTGCTGACCAGCAGGATCACGAGATTGGCGGTCAAGGCGAGCGTCAGCATCGCCTCTGGCAGCGGGGTCGAGGCGCCAGTCGCCGCCGCTCGCCGCCGCACGACGTCGATGCCCAGCCCCGCCACGTAGTTCGCCAGGACCAGCCCGAACAGCAAGAGCGCGTACACGCCAGCGCCGACCACGAGGAACCAGACGCCGCTGGCGAGCAACACCACGTTGGCGAGCGTGAATCGTCGACCCGACTCGCGCCATGACCGGGGGGTCACCGCCAGCGCCAGGAAGAACGCGGCGAGCGACGCGGGGAGAAAACGCAGGAGAAAGGTCGGGTCGGTGAAGAGCACGGGGGACCGTCGGGAGACAGAAGTCAGGAGACAGGAAACAGGAGAAGACCGGGGAAGTCAACCGACCCTCGTACGTGCTAGGGTTCGACGACCACAGGGAGTACAGTCATGTCGAAAGCGATTCGCATCTTCAGCCTCAGAGTCGCCGCCGCGGGAACCGTTGCGCTCACGCTCACGACGCTGACGCCGAACGAGGTCGGAGCACAGAGCGGCCAGGACGAGCTGCTGGCGCGGGCCGCGGCGGTCGAACTGAACACCGACTACGAGGCGCCACCCGGCGACCCGATCTGGCATCACACGGCCGGGTTCGCCAAGACGCTGTGTTCGGCGGTCTTCGTCACCGGACTTAACCCGGAGTTCGCCGCCGAGAACGTTGGCTTCTTCAGCGCACCCTCCGAGCAGCGACGTCACGTCACCGACATCGAGATCGACCGGGACCTGCGACAGATCAGCCTGACGTTGCCCGACGGCGTGGTGCGCACCGCGAAGTTCAACGGCGACCACGGCTGTGTGGCGTTGCCGATCGGCGAGGACGACGTGTTCTTCGACCCGGTCGAGATCGCGAGCAGCCTCCCCGACCCGTCGACCGAACCCTGGCCGATGGGCGACGTCCTCCCCAACACGCCACTACCGGACGAGATCGACCACGACCGACTCGCACAGGCACTTGACGCGGCGTTCGACCCATCGGGCATGACGGCGGCGCTCGTCATCACGCACAAGGGGCGCATCATCGGCGAGCGCTACGGTGACGGCGTGACCATGCACACGCCGCTCGAGAGCTGGTCGATGGGCAAGAGCCTGACCGCCACGCTGATGGGGGTGCTGATACAGCAGGGGGTCTACGAGCTCTATCAGCCGGCGCCGGTGCCCGAATGGCAGGAGCCCGGAGACCCGAGACAGGAGATCCGAATCGCCGACATCCTCCGGATGTCGAGCGGCCTCCGGTTCCGCGGCGTCTCGGATCCGGATCTGGATCCGGCACTGGGCTACCCGGACCACCTGTATGTCTACACCGGGACCGTCAACTCGTTCGAGTGGGCGGCAACCCGACCGCAACAGTGGCCGCCCAACACGATCGGTCGCTATCGCAACTCGGACCCGGTGCTCACCAACTACCTGGTCCGTCTTGGTGTGGAGGGACGGGGAGACGAATACCTGTCGTTCCCGCAGCGTGAGCTGTTCGACAGGATTGGCGCGCGCGGCTTCGTGCTCGAAACCGATCCCTATGGGAACTACCTGCTGCAGGGGTACGAGCTGGCGCCGGCCCGAGACTGGGCGCGGCTCGGGAACCTGTATCTGCAGGACGGGGTCTGGAACGGGGAACGGATTCTGCCGGAGGGCTACACCGCGTTCGTGAGCA
Source organism: uncultured Acidobacteriota bacterium (assembly GCA_913043805.1). GTDB lineage: Bacteria > Acidobacteriota > Vicinamibacteria > Vicinamibacterales > UBA8438 > UBA2994. Next base: position 6,183 of record CAJWMX010000168.1, read on the forward strand.
CGCTGGCGCCGGCGTGGGAGGCGGACGGACGACCGATCTACGGCGGGTTCTTCTGGATCAACGGCACCGGCACCTTCCCGGTGCCCCGGGATGCGTATTACATGTCGGGCGCAGGAGGGCAGACCACGCTCATCATCCCGTCACACGACCTCGTGGTCGTCCGCCAAGGTCACTACGGCGGAGCGCGGGCCGGCGGGCGGGCGCTCCGCGAGGCCCTGGCACACCTCATGGAAGCGGTGCCTGCCAGCTGACGCCCGGCGCGGGCTGGCGCTGCTACTGCACGGGGCTGGCGCCGGCAGGCGCGCCCACCTGCGTCACGGTCACCGCCGACGTGGCCTCGTAAACCGGGCCCCCCTGGTTGGTCCCGAAGTAGCGGCCATCGATTCCGTCGCCTGGCGCCCCGGCCACGAAGTAGGTGGTCGCGGAACCTCCCGCCATGACCCCG
>CAJWMX010000169.1 GCA_913043805.1 uncultured Acidobacteriota bacterium
CGATCTGGTCACGCAGGAACGCCTAGAGGTGGTCAATCTGCGACCGATCCGTGAACGGGTTACCGTGGCCAGGCACGATCGTGTCGAACTGCAGCGCCTTCAGCTTGTCGAGCGACGCCGGCCACTCCTCCACGAACCCGTCACCCATGTAGGGCAGGCTATGGGAGTCCGGGCTTCCGACGAAGAAATCGCCCGTGAAGACGATCCGCTCTTCCGGCAGGAAGACCAGCGAATCGCCGCCAGTGTGTCCACGCCCCGGGAAGTGCAGTTGCACCTCGCGCCCCCCCTTTACCAGCGTGAAGGTATCGCTGTAGGTCACATTCGGGGGTGTCGGCACCGTCTCCTGGACCGCTTCGGCGTGCGCCGCGGTGATCCGGAGCTGGGTCTCGAGTCGCTCACGCTCGTCACCGGAGGCCGACGCCACCCGCGCCCGGAGCGCCTCGACCTGATCCGGCAGATTCGCGGTGAAGTTCCGGTTGGTCCGCTGCTCGAGCACGTCCGACGACAGCATCGTGCGCACGAAGTCGTGGCCGATAATCTCGACGTCGTCGCCGAAGATCTGATTCCCGTGCGCGTGGTCGAAGTGATAGTGCGTGTTGAACACGTACTTGATCGGCTTGTCGGTCAGCGTCTTGATGCCTTCGACCAGGCCACGGGCCGCGGCCGGTGTCACCGACGAGTCGACCACCATCACGTGGTCGTCATTGATGATGACCAGGTTGTTGCTCATCGTGGTCATCGACCCGGTGCCGGTGGCGAAGAACACGCCGTCGGCCAGTTCCTCGAACCTGTGACTCGAGCTGCCATCAGGGCTCTGCCACGCGGCGCCCGTCTGCCACTGGATTGACAACACCGCCAGTGCCGCTGTCGCCAGCGTCAAGATCCATCGCTTCATCAGTTCGCCTCCACCGTCAACACGGGTCCCGGTTGAGCGGGCGCCCGCGAGTTCCACCGCTGCTGTGACTCCGCCACGCGCGTCCCCGGCACGGCGAACAGCTCGTCGCGCCACGGCGCCTCGGCCACCCGGCCGCCCGGACCATCGTGGTGATGCTCGATATACAAGAACCCGCTGTACACCCCGGTCCGATCGGCTCGCTGCGCCTGATCGCGGATGTGCACACTCAGCGTGCGGGGCACCTTCGCCTCGTAGCAGTTGCCACGACGCGCCGTGCCCAGATGCAGATAGGCCATCCGCTGTTCCGGCGCGCGCCGGTAGCGCGGCCGCTCGTCAGACCCGACGTCCGAGTAGGCGCCCCCGCTGAGCCCGTCGATCGGGATCGGTCGATGTCGCACGGAACGGACGAAGCGGGAGTTGCCCTGCGCTTCCACCATCGTCGTCAGCGCCGCCCGCACTCGGGCCAACCGCAGACACAGCCCGTCGACACATTCCGGGTGCTCCTCACCTGTGTCGACCAGATGGCTGTTCGGGTCGCCCAGTTCGGTCTGCAGCGCCGTCAGCTCGGGCCACGGCTCGCCGAAATAGACCATGCCCTCGGCCTCCTGGATCACATAGCAGTCGCTGGGATGGAGATCGGCCACCTCGACGCCGCTGTGGTGTGCCGGCAACACCCAGTGGTAGGTCTCGGGCCGCGGCCTCCGCCGGGTCTGCTCGGCGGCCTCTGGATGCGGCCAGGCCGGCGCGCCGAGGAGCACCAGCGCCACGACACCGACCGTGCACCCAAAGAAGGGCGACGGCGGAATCGGTGAGCGCCGGCTCGAGCTGGGCACAGTGGGGCCATTCTATCCTGACTTCGACGGCCCAAGCTGCCAGCCTCGGACTGCGGGGTATGATGGCGCGGACCTTCGAACCAGGAGTGCTCATGCCCGGATCTTCACGCGCAATCGGCTGGATGGTGGCCCTCTCGGTGTGGGCGGCGCCACTGGCGAGCGCCCAGCAGGGCGCCCCGGAGAACGGCGAGTGGCCGACGTACGGCGGCGACCTCGGCAGCTCGAAGTACTCGCCGCTCGACCAGATCGACGCCGCCAACTTCGGCGGTCTGGAGGTGGCCTGGACCTGGCAGTCGGCCGACGCCTTCATGAGTAAGACCTCGGGCGACGGTGGGGAGTGGTACGCCACCTCCGACGTCATCTTCGAGGCGCTGAATGAAGAGGACCCGGATCGATGGCGCGACGGGCAGCCGCCCTACACCAACAACCTCAAGGCGACGCCGCTCATGGTGGACGGACGCCTGTTCATTAACATGCCCACCTCGCAGGGCGCCGCCATCGACGCGGCCACCGGCGAAACCCTGTGGGTCTACAACCCGAAGACCTACCTGGAAGGCACCACCACGATGACGGCGCGCTGGAACCAGCGCGGTGTGGCCTACTGGGACGACGGGGCCGGCGGTCGGGTGTACTGGGGCACGGGCAACGGCTACCTCGTGTGCGTCCATGCACCCACCGGACGTCCCTGCCTCGACTTCGGCGAGCAGGGGCAACTCGATCTGATGGAGGGCATCCCGCGGGCGGACCGAGGGTCACGTGACTGGCTGAACGCGCTCCTCTATTCGGTGCAGTCGCCGCCGCTGGTGGTCGGCGACACCATCATCACGCCCTCGTCGATCTCCTCCTACAACATCACCCGCGAAGCACCGCCGGGCTGGATGCGAGGGTTCGACACGCGGTCGGGTCGAACGAAGTGGACGTTTCACACCATCCCCCAGGGCGACGAGTACGGCAACGACACCTGGGGCGCCGATTCCTGGCGCGTAACCGGCAAGGTTGGCGTCTGGACGATGATGAGCGCCGATCCGAAGCTTGGCCTCATCTACCTGCCCACCAACACCCCGGCGCCCGACTACTACGGCGGGCATCGACCGGGTGCGAACCTGTTTGCCGAAAGCGTGGTGGCGCTCGACATCGAGACCGGCGAGCGCGAGTGGCACTTCCAGGCGGTACACCACGGACTCTGGGACTACGACTTCCCCGCCGCGCCCAACCTGCTGGACATCGAAGTCGATGGCCGCCCGATCAAGGCGTTGGCCCAGGTCAGCAAGCAGGGGTTCCTGTATGTCTTCGACCGGGTCACGGGTGAACCGATCTGGCCGATCGAGGAGCGGACCGTGCCGACCGACACCGACATTCCTGGTGAACAGGTCTGGCCCACCCAACCGTTCCCCACCCGGCCCGCCGCGTTCGAATACCAGGGGGTCACCATCGACGACCTGGCGGATTTCACGCCGGAGATTCGCCAGATGGCGATCGATGCGGTGGAAGGCTTTCGCCTCGGCCCGCTCTATACCCCGCAGAGCCTGCAGGGCACCATCCAGCGCCCCAGCACGGGCGGCGGCGCGAACTGGTCGGGGGCCGGCGTGGATCCGGAAACGGGCATGCTCTATGTCCCCTCGGTGAACGCGTTCTCGGTCAGAAACTACAGGGACCCGGAAGCGGGCGAAGGCGCGACGCTGAACATCATCGAGCTGCGCGGACGGGGGACGCGCACGGCGACGATGCCGCAAGGACTTCCGCTGTTCAAACCACCCTACTCCCGGATGACGGCCATCGACCTCAACACCGGCGAACACGCCTGGATGAAGCCCCTGGGCGACGGCGACCGCGTCCGCAACCACCCGATGCTGCGCGACCTGGACCTACCACCTGTCGGTGGTGACCACAGCCGCAGCGGACCGCTGATCACCCCGACGCTGTTGATCTACGCGCTCACGACGGGAGGCAGCGGCGGCGGACCGCGCCTGCTGGCGGTGGACAAGGCCACCGGCGAGGAGCTGGCCTGGGTGGATCTGCCCCGAGGCGCCATCGGCACGCCGATGACCTACCTGCAGGACGGCACGCAGTACATCGCGCTCACCGTCGGCGGCTCCCCGGTGCCCGAGCTGGTAGCACTCGCGCTTCCGGACTAGGGCCGCCATGCGCATCGTCTTCGACACCGACTCGGCCATCTTCAACGACGATGCCGCGGCGCTGGCGATGCTGCTCCAGCGTCGGGATCTGGTCGACATCGCGGCAATCACGGTGGTGGCGGGCAACCACACCGTTGCGCAGGGCTCTGAGCACATGCTGCATCTGCTCGAGTTCTGCGGCGTCACCGACATCCCGCTCCACCTGGGAGCAGAGACCCCGCTGGTCAACAGCGTCGAGCGCGCTGCGGAGCAGGAACGACGGTGGGGACCGGTCTCGTTCAAGGGCGCGTTCGATGAAGCGCCGCCCGTCCGCCCGCCTCACGGCGGCGCCTTCGCCGCCGTGCGTCCCCAACCACCCGAGGCGGTCACTGCGCTCACCGACGCGATCAACGAACGGCCGGGCGAGGTGACCGTCGTCGCGGTCGGACCGCTCACCAACATCGCGCTCGCGCTCCGCCGCGACCCCACCCTGGCGGGGCGGATGAAAAGCCTGGTCTTCATGGGCGGGAACGCGCGTGTGCCTGGCAATGTCACGCCGGCGGCCGAGTTCAACTTCTGGTTCGATCCGGAGGCGGCCCACGAGGTGCTCGCGGCGCCGATTCCTCGCGTGGTGATGTTCGGCCTCGACATCACCAACCACGCCCCGCTCCACCAGGCTCGGTTCGAACGCATCGTGGGCACCGACACCCCGCTGACCCGGCTCATGCGAGAGAGCATGGGTCCGCGCTATGCGCGCGATCCGGCGGCGACCTACTACGTCTGGGACTGCATCACCGCCGCCTGGCTCCTCGACCCGGACGTGGTCACCGCCGCCGAGCGGCTGCCGATCGCGGTCGAGACGACCTTCGGCCCAGACTACGGCGGCACGACGGTCGTGACCGCCCGGGAGCGGCCGGTCGAGGTGATGCTCGATCTAGACGTCGAGCGCTTCTTCGCCATCTACGAGGATCTGCTGACCCGCCCGGTGCCGATCCCTCGCTGAGGTGCCCCGCCGACACTCTGTCGCTTGGGGTACACTGATTTGTCACGTTCCGAATCTCCTTCCGGGGAAACAGCGCTGCCCCCCGGTCGTCTGGGCCGTCATAGCCCTGGAGACCTACAGCCATGCGACATTCGACGATCCGCATCGTTTCGCTCGTATTCCTGACCCTTCTCGTGATCACCCTCGCCGTGCCGGCCGATGCGCAGTCACGCGGCCAGCTGTTCGCTCGCATCACCGACCAGGACGGTGCTCCCGTCGAGGGCCTGACTCCCGACAAGTTCGTCGTCCAGGAAGGCGGCGTAAACATGGACATCATCTCGGTTGAGCCGGGCACCACGCCGATGAAGATGGTCCTGCTGGTCGACAACGGCGACGGGGTGTCGATGAGCAACGCGCTGGGCCTCCTCCGCGGCTCGATGCAACGCTTCTTCGAAACGCTTGAGGGCGAGCACGAGATCGCGATCCACAGCATCGCGGGCAACCTCACCGAGGTGATCGACTTCACGAGCGACCGTGAGGCGCTCATGGAAGCGTCGAATGGGTTGTTCGGTGGCCGCGGCGGGAGCCGGTTCATCGAGGGCATCATGGAGACCTGGGAGCGACGGTTCTCGCCCGACGACTTCTGGCCGGTCATCACGATCCTCACGACGGACGGTCCCGAGGTCAGCGGCAACGTCAACGAGGAGCAGTTCCGCGACTTCATCATCGACCTGGTCGGCAAGGCAGCTACCGTCAACGTGCTCGTGCTCTCGACGCAAGGCGGCGGCATCCAGACCCAGATCGGGCAGAACCTGACCACCAACACCACCGGCTACTACAACTCGATCGTGGCGCCGAGCGGTCTCTCGAACGCGATGGAGGAGATGGCCAACGCCATCAACGAGCACTACAACGAGATGTCGGACCGTTACCGGTTGGTGTACGAGCGGCCTGGCGACGAGCCGGGCGGCCAGGTCGGCGCCGGAGTCGCGGGCCAGCTGAACATGCAACTGTTCGGTGACCGCCGCCGGCAGCAATAGAGCGTCGCGCTCCGGACACCCGCGCTGGGGCCTGGCTGGAATGGGTAAAATGCCAGACCATGTCCAGGCTTCCAGCGGCGGGGGCCACCGCTCCCGCCTTCTCGCTCGCTGACCGCGCGGGTGGCCAGCTCGACGTTTCCGACGTGCCGGTCGCCGGCACGCTCCTCTTCTTCTTCAAGCACGACTGCGACACCTGCGACCTGACGGCGCCGCTGCTGGTACGCCTGCACGAGGCACTGGCGCCGAACGGCGTGCGGTTCGTCGGTGTCTCGCAGGACGATCCGGGCCATACGACGGTCTTCGTCGACCGGCACCAGCTCCCCTTTCCGGTCGCGCTCGACGCCGATCTCCACGTCTCGGACGACTATGGGTTCGATGCGGTACCGGCGCTGGTGCTGATGGGACCTGGCCGCGAGGTGCTGGCCAGCTACGAGGGCTTCGCCCGCGCCGATCTGGCCGGGCTGATCGAGCAGGCGGCGGCGCAGTGCGGCGCCGCCGTCCCGCCCATCGTGACTGACGGCGACGACCTGCCCGAGATGCGGCCCGGCTGCGGGTCGAAAGCCCACGACCCTGACGCGGCCCAGCGGCTGGCGGTGCGTCGGGGGGCGGCGGTGCTCGGCGCGCGGCGTGTCCGGGTGCCGGTCGACGACGATCCGTTCGAGTTTCTCGCGGCGCAGGG
>CAJWMX010000170.1 GCA_913043805.1 uncultured Acidobacteriota bacterium
GCTGATGGCCAAGGTGCTGCAGCGGCTGGCCCGTCGCGACTTGCTGGTGTCCCAGCACGGCACTCGCGGAGGCTATCTGCTTGGCCGACCGGCGGCCAGGATCTCGGTGGCCGACGTGATCGAGGCGATCGACGGACCGGTGATGGTGACGGCATGCACCAGCTCCGACGACGATTGTGAGCAGTACGCGACCTGCAACATCCGCGACCCGCTGTGGCGCATCAAGGATCAGATCGTCCAGGCACTTACCTCCTACAGCCTGAAGGAACTGGCCGCGGACGAGCCGCCACTGGTGCCGATCGCCCTCTCACCCAGACCCGCCACGATTCCCGCCACCCGGGTAGCCGCGTCGGGTCGTTGACCATCTACATGGACGGGCACGCCACGACGCGGGTCGATCCCCGCGTCGTCGAGGCGATGGTGCCCTTCTTCACCGACCATTTCGGCAACGCGTCGAGCCGGCATCACCAGTTCGGCTGGACCGCGCGGGACGCGGTCGCCACGGCGCGGGCCGACGTGGCCGAGCTCGTCGGCGGTTCACCCCGGGAGCTGGTGTTCACGAGCGGCGCCACCGAATCGAACAACCTGGCCATCAAGGGCGTGGCCGACGCCGAGCGCGCCGCGGGCAACCACGTCGTGACCGTGGAGACCGAGCACCGAGCGGTGCTCGATCCGTGCGCCGCTCTCGAACGACAGGGACTTCGGGTGTCCTACCTGCCGGTGCGGGGTGATGGGCTGCTCGAGCCGGAGGCGTTCGCTCGCGCCCTGACCCCGGAGACGATCCTGGCCACGGTGATGGCGGCGAACAACGAGGTCGGCGTCCTCCAACCGGTGGGGGAGCTGGCCCGGGCAGCCCGCGCGGCCGGGGCCCGGTTTCACACCGATGCGTCGCAGGCCGCCGGGCGGGTCCCGCTCGATGTCTCCGCCGACCCGATCGACCTGGTGTCGCTCACCGCCCACAAGCTTCACGGGCCCAAAGGGATCGGCGCGCTGTTTGTCCGCGATGGTCTCGAGCTGACCCCGCTTGTCGAGGGAGGGGGGCACGAGGCCGGGCTCCGGTCTGGGACCTTGAACGTGCCCGCCATCGTCGGTTTCGGACAGGCCGCCCGTATCTGTCTGGACGGCATGTCCGAGGAGGCGGCGTCCCTGGCGAGCTTGCGGGATCGTCTTGCCGACGGCCTGCGGGGCGCGCTCGACGGCGTGCATGTGAACGGGTCGGTGGACGCGCGGCTTCCGCACAATCTGCACGTGTCCTTCGAGGGGGTCAGCGGGGAGCAGTTGCTCACCGGACTCACTGACGTCGCCGTGTCGTCGGGGGCGGCCTGCACCACGGCGTCCTCCCGGCCCTCCCATGTGCTGCGGGCTCTTGGCGTGTCGCCCGCACTGAGCAAGGCGTCGCTCCGCTTCGGCCTCGGCCGGTTCAACACCCGCGACGAAGTGGATCGCGTGGTCGAGCTGGTCAGCAGCCTGGTGACCCGGTTGCGAGCTCCGGTCGAGGTCTTCGATCTCGAGGACGAGCCGCTGCCTCCCGGGTGGTCCGACTGACGCCGGGCCGGCAGGTGCGGTGCGATACACTGGACCAGACATCATGATTGAGATCACCGAAGCGGCGGCCAAGCGGATTCAGAGTGCGATGGACGAGGAAGGGATCGCCGACGGCGGTCTCCGCGTGGGCATCAAGGCTGGTGGTTGCAACGGTCTGAGCTACATCTTCAAGTGGGAACAGGCGCCCGCCGACGGCGACCAGGTGTTCGAGGGCCAGGGCGGTACCCGCATCTTCGTCGACCCGAAGAGCTTCAAGTATCTCGACGGCACCGTCCTCGACTGCGACCCAAACATGCTGGGCCAGAACCTGGTTCTGCGAAATCCGAACGCGGCGACCGAGTGCGGTTGCGGGCTTTCGTTCGGCGTCTAGTGCCCGGATTTGTCGCCCTCTGAGGCTTCCCGTCACGACGGCTCGAGCCGGCCACTCGCGGTGGTGTCAAACCGCGAGCCGTATCTGCACGCGTTCGACACCGATGGCCGCGTCGGCTGGTCGCCCACGACCGGCGGCGTCTCGGTCGCCCTCGACTCCCTCATGCGCGAGCGTGGTGGCGTCTGGATTGCCCATGGGGCGGGGGACGCCGACCGCGAGGTGGTCGACGAAGCCGATCGGGTGCGGGTACCCCCGGACCTGCCCGCCTACACTCTCCGCCGGATCTGGCTGACTGAAACCGAGGAACGGCGCTACTACGAAGGGTTCGCGAACGAAGGCCTGTGGCCGCTCTGCCACGTGGCCCATGTGAAACCGGTCTTTCGCGCCGCCGACTGGCGAGCGTATCAGGCGATCAATCGTCGCTTTGCCGAGGCGGTGGCGGCGGAGCTCCCCGACGACGGAGCGCCGGTCTTCATCCAGGACTATCACTTGACGCTCGTGGCTCGCTATCTGCGCGAGTCACACCCGGAGACGCCGATCGCGCTGTTCTGGCACATTCCGTTTCCCCACCCGGACAAGTTTCGAATTTGCCCCTATCGGCGGGAGATCCTCGAAGGCCTGGCCGCCACCGACCTGCTGGCCTTCCAGCTCGAACGCGACCGCCGGAACTTCGTGGCCGCGTCTCGCGCGGAGCTTGGAGCCAAGGCGAGCCGCAGCCGCGTCCACCTCAACCATCGGTCCACCAGTGTGTGCGCGGTCCCGATCGGCGTCGACTTCGACCGGATCCGGAGCGTGACCCGTGACCCCGGCCTCGATACCGAAATGGCACGGCTGCGACGGGAACTACGCATCGAGACGCCCAGGATCGGGATTGGCGTCGACCGTCTCGACTACACCAAGGGCATCCCGGAGCGGTTGAACGCCCTCGACTGTCTCTTCACGCGGTGGCCCAACTTGCGCGATGAGCTCACCTTCGTCCAGATCGCCGTGCCTTCACGCTCCAAGCTCGAGAGCTACGCGGCCGTGGCTGCCGACATCGATCGGCGCGTGGCCGAGCTGAACGTGAAGCACGGACGGGGACCCACCGACGGCCCCATTCGCTATCGCACGGCCGCCCTGCGCGTCCGGCGTCTGGTGGCCCTGTATCGGCTCGCCGACTTCTGTCTGGTGAGCTCGTTGCACGACGGCATGAACCTGGTGGCCAAGGAGTTCGTCGCCGCCCGCGAAGACCTCGGCGGGGTGCTCGTGCTCAGCGAGCTGGCTGGCGCCGCGCAGGAGCTGCACGACGCGGTGATCATCAATCCATACGACGTCGAGAGCTTCGCCGACGGGCTGGAGCTGGCGCTGGGGATGAGCGAAGAGGAGACCCACCGTCGGATGCGGGTGCTGCGGCGTGTGGTGGCCGGGCGCGACGTGTTTCGCTGGGCGTCGGACATCCTCGAAGGGCTCGAGGACCCGACGACCTGGCCTCCCGGGCCGCGGTAGCCAGCCGTTGGCCCGACGGCTCTCGAAACCCTACACGTCGTCGTCTTCGGGTAGTGCGTGTATCTGCGGGGCCCGTTTGACGACCACGGTCAGACCGAAGAGCGCGATCATGGTCGAGGCGCCCAACCCGATGTAGGCGCCCGGCGCCATCACCGGTTCGGAGACCGCCCGTGCCTCGCTGCCCGTGACGATCGCGCGTGCCTGCTCAGCGGCCCAGCCCTGCTGCGCCGCGGCGCGTTCCATCAGCCGTTCCGACAGGAAGAGCACACCGAAGGCGAACAGGCCGACGAGGAGCAGCGGGTGACGCGAGTTCTTCCGCGTGGCGATGCTGAGGCCGGCCAGCACGAGGGCCATGACGGCGAGCCCCAGGACCCAGAAGCCGGCCAGGTCCGGGACCCCGCCGTACTCCTCTGAGCCGACCACGATCCAGGGCATGAACGCGCTGACAGCCAGCACCAGGCCGCCCATAATCGGCACGTAGTAGGCGCGCATCGGGTGACCGACCACCTGACGGAGTGGCCCTAGCGAGGACATGTCGAGGAGTGTAGCACCCGCGCTAGCGGGCGCAGGGGGTCGAGGCGTCGGGTGGGGGAGACAGGGTTGTCTTGCCCGTGGCGAGCTGGGTCAAGCTCCGGAGGTAGAGTCGGAAAGCGCCCGGGTCACGGCCAGGGTGTCCACAGATACGGACGCGCTCACCCTCGTTCAGGTCCGTTTCGTTCCATCCCAGTTGCTCGAGCTGCAGGGCGGCGCGCCACTCGACGGCCCACGTGTGCGTGTCGCCGTCGGTGTCCCGGACGAGCAGATGCACCATGGAGTGGGGATCGCCGAAGAGGAATGACGTGACCTCGCCCTCAAGGATTAGGGTCTGCTTTTCGTCGTACACCTCGGCGACGGGGTGATGGGCGTAGAGCGAGAGCCCCAGGGCGGTCCAGCCAGTCACGAACAGGGCGGTCCATCGCGTCATGAGCGTTTCCTCACGTCGTCCCTATCATATGCCGGGGCCGCCAGAGCCGCTTTGAAGATTCCCTGAAATCAGCGGCATTCGATAAGCTGTTTCCATGACCGCGCAGGAGCGGCTCGGTGAAGAACCCACCCGCGCGGCCCGGCTCCTCGTCGTTGAAGACGAGGAGAAGGTGGCCGCCGCCCTGCGGAAGGGCCTCGAGAGAGATGGGTACGAGGTGGTGGTCGAGGGCACTGGTGAGGACGCCTACTTTCGCCTCGGCAAGGAGGGGTTCGACGCCGTGGTGCTCGACCTGAATCTGCCCGGTCGGGATGGTCTGGAGGTGCTGACGACGATGCGTCAGCAAGGGTTGGATACCCCGGTGCTTGTGCTCACCGCGCGCGACAGTCTCGACGATCGCGTTGTCGGACTCGACGCCGGTGCCGACGACTATCTGGTGAAGCCGTTCGCGTTCGCCGAGCTGCTGGCTCGCATCCGGGCGGTGGCTCGGCGGGGCCGGGGGGCGGAGCCGGGCGAGATCACGGTCGAGTCCCTCAGCATCGACCACTCCACCCGTCGGGCCGACCGGGCGGGCCAGCCGCTCGAGCTGACCGCCAAGGAGTTCGACCTTCTGTACTACCTGGCGTTGCATGTCGGGCAGGTGGTGTCGCGCGATACGCTAGCTCGTGAGGTCTGGCGGGACACGGCCCGCAGCACCACCCTCGACAATGTCATCGACGTGCACATCTCCCGGCTGCGGAGGAAGGTCGATCAGCACCACCCGGTGAGACTCATCCAGACGGTACGGGGTGTCGGATTCGCCTTGCGGGAGGACAGCGAATGATGCGCCGGTGGTGGTCTCACAGCCTGCGGGCGCAGCTGACGGCCTGGCAGGTGTGCGCCATGGTCGTCGTGCTGGGCGTGTATGTCGGCGTCGTGCTCTGGCTGGTCACCCGGAATCTGTCGGGAGCGCTCGACTCGCGTCTCCGCAGCGACTTCAGATGGGCCGCCGAGATGGCGCAGCAGGAGCCCGATGGATCCCTCAGCTGGTTCGAGGGGGATCCATGGGGTGCCGATAGCCCCTGGCTCCAGGTCTTCTCTGGCAACGGTGAGCTGATCTACCGCACCGCGATGGCCCAGCGGCTGCCGGTCCCGGACAGCGAGGCGCTGAGCCAGGACGCGTCGGGGCGTATTGTTGCCGTGCCCGCCGACCCGGCTCCGTTTCGGCTCTTGACCGAACGCGCCACGGTGGGCGGGCGTCCGGTTGTGCTGCAGGTCGGGCGGTCAGAGGCCACGATGCGCCTCGAGGTCCGCGAGCTGGCGGTCCTGCTCGGGTTGGGGTTGCCACTGGCGGTCGCGGTGGCCGGAGGGGTCGGCTACGTGGTGGCGCGGCGAGCCCTGGCTCCTGTCGCTCGGATGGGAGAGCGGGCTCGCGACATCACCGCCTCGCGTCTCGACGAGCGGTTGCCGATCGACACCCCGCAGGACGAGCTTGGGCGCATGGCCGCGGTGTTCAACGACACCCTCGGCCGGCTCGAGGCATCCTTCCTTCAGATGCGCCGTTTCACCGGAAACGTCTCCCACGAGCTCCGGACGCCGCTGACGGCCATTCGAAGCGTGGGTGAGGTCGGTCTGCGGGGTCCCAGCGATGCGGCCGCCTATCGGGACGTGATCGAGAGCATGCTGGAGGAAACCGACCGGCTCACCCGGCTGGTGAACCAACTGCTCGCGGTGGCCCGTGCCGATGGTGGAGACCTGACACCCGGAGCGACCGACGTGAACCTCGGGTCGCTCGCCGAAGACGTGGTCTCCCATCTTGGCGTGCTCGCCGAGGAGAAGGCGCAGACGCTCGACGTCGACGTCGATGCCGCGCCGTCGTGCCGCGCCGACCACATCACCATCCGTCAGGCGGTGATCAACCTGGTCGACAACGCCATCCGCTACACCCCGGAGGGCGGTCGGATTCTGCTTCGGGTCTACCAGACGGCGACCAACGCGTTCCTGGAAGTGACCGACACCGGTCCCGGGATTCCGGAGCGGGATCGGACTCGCCTGTTCGAGCGGCTGTTCCGGGGCGGCGAGCAGACCGCTGATCCCGGAGGCAGCGGTCTCGGGCTCTCGATCGCCAAGTGGGCCGTCGAGGCGAACCACGGCGAGCTGACCTACCAGCCGGTGTCCGCCGGAGG
>CAJWMX010000171.1 GCA_913043805.1 uncultured Acidobacteriota bacterium
AATGGAGTTTAGCTTTGAGCGCCGGGAAGACGGCAGTCGTTCCCGCGGCGGCGTCTGGCTCGCGGCCACCGCACTCGTGTGCGCCTCCCTGTTTTGGGCGCCGTCCCGGGCGGCCGCGCAGGCGACCGAGTATCGCGCGCTGCTCGACCGCTACTGCGTCACCTGCCACAACCAGGCGCTGGTGGACGGCATCTCCGGACGCTCGGCACCGCTGACGTCACAGCTTCGCGCGGTGGGGCTCGCGCTGGACTCGCTCGACCTCGACACCGTCCCCGTCGACGCCGAGCACTGGGAAGCGGTGGTGCGGAAACTGCGCGCCGGGTTGATGCCGCCCGCCGGTCGGCCGCGACCTGATGACGCGACGCTCGAGGGGTTCCGCGCCTGGCTCGAGACCGAGCTCGATACCGCCGCCGAGGCGCGTCCGAATCCTGGGCGGACCGCGACGTTCCACCGTCTGAATCGAGCCGAGTATCGGAACGCGATCCGCGACCTGCTGGCGCTCGAGATCGTGGTCGACGATTTCCTGCCCGCCGACGACGCGAGCTTCGGGTTCGACAACATCGGCGGCGTGCTGCGGATGTCGCAGTCTCTGCTGGAGCGCTATCTGGACGCGAGCCGCACCATCAGTCGGCTGGCCGTCGGCAGTCCGCCTCCGGCCCCGTTCTCCCAGACCTACCGCGCCGCGCAGGACCAGCAACAGCACGAGCGCGCACGGGGGCTGCCGTTCGGGACGCGGGGCGGCATGCTGGTGACGCAGCAGATTCCGCTGGACGCCGACTACGACCTGACCATCCAGCTGAGCGGGACTCGCGGGTTGTCCGGGGAGCATCCGATCGAGGTGACCGTCGACGGCGTGCCGATCGAGTCGTTGACGCTCGGGCCTGCCGGCGACGGCAGCGAGAGCGTCTACTTCAGCGGGTCGACTATCGAACTGCGTGTGCCGATCGATGCCGGGCCGCGCGACATCGGGGTGGCGTTCCAGAGGAAGCCGCCGGTGCTCGTCGAACAGGTGCGCGAGCGGTTCCAGAACCCACGGACGTCGGGAAACACCGGTGGCCCCGGTGGGGCGCTTCCGTTCGTGTCGAGCGTGACCGTCTCCGGGCCGTTCGACGCACGCGGGGCCGGCAGCACGCCGAGCCGTGACCGGGTCTTCACCTGTCGGCCGACCACGGTCGACGATGAGGCGGCCTGCGCGAGGGACATCATGGCTTCGCTGGCCAGGCGCGCCTACCGCCGCCCGGTGACCGATGACGATCTGTCGGTCTTGCTCGAGTTCTACGAGATGGGGCGGGCCGACGGGGGCGACTTCGAGGACGGCGTCGAGCTGGCGCTGCGCCGGCTGCTGGTCAGTCCGGAGTTCCTCGTGCGGATCGAGGCCGATCCCGAAGGCGCGGATGCCGACGCGCCGTATGCGGTGAGCGACCTCGAGCTGGCATCGCGGCTCTCGTTCTTCCTCTGGAGCAGCATTCCCGACGACGAGCTGCTGGCGGTGGCCGAACGCGGCGGGCTGTCCGAGCCGGCTGAGCTCGAGCGCCAGGTCCGGCGGATGGTTGCCGACCCCCGGTCCGAAGCGCTGACCACCAACTTCGCCGGGCAGTGGCTGCAGCTCCGGAATCTGGCCACGGTGATCCGGCCCGGCGATCCCTACGCCGTCGCGTTCGACGAGACGCTCCGGCAGGCGATGATCACCGAGACCGAGCTCTTCTTCGACAGCATCGTCCGGGACGACCGGGGCGTGCTGGATCTTCTGACGGCCGACTACACGTTCCTCAATGGCCGGCTGGCCGGGCACTACGACATTCCGGGGGTGCAGGGGTCCCACTTCCGGCGGGTGACGCTGCCGGCCGGGAGCGCTCGCGGCGGACTGCTCGGACAGGGAAGCATCCTGACCCTGACCTCGCACGCCATCCGTACCTCGCCCGTGCTGCGCGGCAAGTGGATTCTCAACAACATCCTCGGCACTCCGCCGCCGGACCCGCCGCCGAACATCCCGGCGCTGGACGACCGCAAGACCCAGGCGCGGGTCGCCACCGTGCGTGAGCGGCTGTCGGCGCACCGGGCGAATCCGGTCTGTGCGGCGTGCCACTCGATGATCGATCCGGCCGGGTTCGCGCTGGAGGGCTTCGACGCGATCGGGCGGGCCCGGGTGGTCGACGAGTCGTTCAACCGGCTCGACACCTCGGGTGTGCTGCCTGATGGCACCGCCTTCGACGGGGCGGCCGAGTTGCGTGAGGCGCTGGTCGCGAGACCCGATCGGTTCGTGGGCACGGTGACCGAGAAGCTGATGACCTATGCCCTCGGACGTGGACTGGGTCACTACGACATGCCGGCCGTGCGTCGCATCGTGCGCGAGGCGGCCGACGACGACTACTCGATGCAGTCGATCATCGTGGGCATCGTGAAGAGCTACCCGTTCCTGCACAGGAGATCCGAGTCATGATCGTCACCAAGAAGGCGTTGCCGCGACGGACCGTCCTCCGGGGGTTGGGAGCCACCGTGGCTCTGCCGTTCCTCGACGCGATGGCGCCAGCCCTGACCGCGACCAGCTGGACCGCGGCGGCTCCGGCAATCCCCCGACTCGGGTTTATCTATGCGCCCAACGGGATGTTCCTGCCGAACTTTCATCCGGCCGGTGATGGCGGTCGAGGATTCGACATCACGCCGATCCTCAAGCCGCTCGAGGCGTACCGCGAACAGATGGTCGTGGTCTCGGGCCTCAGCAACAGCGGCCTCGTCAGCCCGAACGAGGGTGGCGGGGTGCATACGCGAGCCCACGGCGGCTGGTTGAGCGGGGTGCTGCCGAAGCGGACCGAGGGTGCCGACATCGAGGCCGGGAAGACGGTCGACCAGTATGCCGCGGATGTGCTCGGGACCGAAACGTCGCTCCGGTCGCTCGAGTTGACCACCGAGTCGAGCTTCACGGTCGGCAACTGCGAGAACGGCTACAGCTGCACGTATCAGAACTCGACTTCCTGGCGGACGGCGACCACGCCGCTTCCGCACGAGCGGGATCCCCGGGTCGTCTTCCAGCGGATGTTCGGCGACGGCGGGAGCGTCGAGGCCCGGATGGCCCAGATGCGGACCGACCGCAGCATCCTGGACTCGGTGAACGAGAGCATTGGCCAGCTCGACCGGCGCCTGGGGTTGCGGGACCGATCCGCGGTCCAGGACTACCTGGATGCCGTCCGTGAAATCGAGCGGCGCATCCAGCGGGCCGAGGCCAACAACGCGTCCACGCCGTTGCCCGAGCTCGATCAGCCGGCGGGCGTACCTGGCGAGTACGACCAGCACGTCGAGATGCTGTTCGACCTCCTGGCCCTCGCTTATCAGGCTGATGTCACCCGGGTGAGCTGCTTCCAGATGGCCCGCGAGCTCAGTGGTCGCACCTACCCGAACATCGGCGTGCCCGAGGCGCATCACAGCGTGTCGCACCACCAGCTCAATCCGCACAACATCCAGCAGTACACGAAGATCAACACCCACCAGATGTCGTTGTTCAGCAAGCTGGTGGAGCGGATGCACAACACTCCAGACGGTGACGGCACCTTGCTCGACCACAGCGTTCTGCTCTACGGCACCGGGATGGGCGACGGCGACCACCACACCCCCTACAACCTGCCGGTGACCCTGGTGGGCGGTGGCTGCGGGCAGCTGGCGGGTGGTCGTCACCTGAAGTACGAGATGGACACGCCGTTCATGAATCTCGGCCTCACGCTGCTCGACAAGGTGGGTGCGCACGTCGATCGCATCTCGGACAGCACGGGGCGGCTGAGTGATTTGTAGTTGGTGCCCTAGTTTGCTGGGTAGGCATTGCGACCGCATGAGCCCGTGGCGCAATGCCCGTTAGGTCGCTGGTTTCCATGATGGCCAGCGACCGACGCTTTGGGCTTTAGGCTTTGAGCTTTGGCCCGAGCCGGGAACCGCCGATGCGTATGTCGATAAGGAGTCGCTTGGTTGCCTTCGTCGCGGTGCTCGTGTCGACGACCGCTTTCGCGGCGCCGGCGGACGTTCCGTTGATCGATGCGGTGACGGCGGGGGATGTGGCTGCCGTGCGGGGGCTGCTCGACGAGGGGGCTGATGTCGAGACCGCTACGCCCGACGGGGCCACGGCGTTGCTGTGGGCCGTGCACGCCGACCAGCCGGAGGTCGTGACGCTGTTGATTGCGGCGGGGGCGTCGGTCGACGTCACCAACCGCTACGGGGTGGGACCGGCGTCGCTGGCGGCCGAGAATGGCAACGCGACGATTCTCAGCGCGCTGCTCGATGCTGGGTTGGGGGCGAACGAGACGATGCCGGGTGGCGAGACGCTGCTGATGACGGCGGCGCGGACCGGAGATGCGGCCACGGTGCGCGCGCTGCTGTCTCGCGGCGCCGATCCGAATCGGCGTGAGCAGACCCGTGGCCAGACGGCGCTGATGTGGGCGGCGGCCAACAACAACGCCCAGGCGATCCATGCGCTGGCCGAGCAGGGCGCCGACCTGCAGGCTCGGACCGACAATCCGCCGACCAGCCGGGGCCGCACGTTCGCCTATGCGCCGCCGACCGGGTTCTCGGCCCTGATGTTCGCCGTGCGGGCCGGACACCTCGACGCGACCCAGGTCCTGCTCGACGCCGGCGCCGATGTGAACGACACGGTGTCGGACGGTCAGAGCGCGCTGGTCGTCGCCGCGGCCAATGCCAACTGGGAACTCGCGGCGTACCTGCTGGACCGCGGCGCTGACGTGGGTCACGCCGGGGCCGGGTGGAACGCGCTGCATCAGACCATCCGGACGCGGCGCATGAATCTGTACTTCGGGACACCCGGACCGTTCGCGGCCGGCACGCTCGACAGCAGCGACCTGCTGCGCAAGCTGCTGGCGTCGGGTGTGGACGTGAACGCCCGGATGACCCGGAACGGGATGCGTGACGGCCAGCGCAACCGGTTCAACCGCCTGGGTGCGACCGCGTTCATGCTGGCGGCGAAGGTGACCGACGTCGAGGCGATGCGCATCCTGCTCGATGCGGGCGCCGACCCGACCATTCCCACCGCCGACGGCACCACGCCACTGATGGTGGCCTCCGGGTTGGCGATCTGGAACCCGGGCGAAGACGGCGGGTCGTTCACCGGACAGGAAGAAGAGGTGCTCGAGGCGGTGAGGCTCTGCCTCGAAGGTGGCAACGACGTCAACGCCGCCAACTACCGGGGCGAGACTGCTTTGCACGGCGTTGGCTTCCGGGGCGGCAACCTGGTTGTCGACTACCTCGTGGAACAGGGCTCGGACCTGACCGCGCTGACCGATGACGGCTGGTCGGCCCTGGCCATCGCCCGTGGACTCAGCTACTCGGACTTCTACAAAGCCCAGGTGCACACCGCGGCGCGGATCGAGGAGATCATGCAGGCGCGTGGCCTCGAGACCGAGGGTGACTCCCATCGCGTGCCCGGTGAGGTCTGCTACGACTGTCTGCAGACCCGGATGGACCAGATTCGCGCCGTGGCCGACCGGGACAACTGGATGGAGGCCAACTTCGATCCGGCCAGCCGCGCCATCCAGATGCAGCCGGAGTTCAACTGGCTGCCTTACGCACCGACCCAGTAGCGCCTACTCCGGTGCTTTGAACGCCCAGAGCTCGCCGGCGAACCCGCCGCCCGCGATCGCGGCCACGATGTACTGCTCGCCGTCGAGCATGTAGGTCATCGGTACCCCGGTGGTCGGTACCGGGATCGGCACCGCGCCCACTTCCTCGCCGGTCGCCTTGTCGTAGGCACGGAGCGCCGAGCGACGCTCACCTTCATCGTCAGTAAACAGGCCCGGGTCGCCC
The DNA here is from genome assembly GCA_913043805.1 of uncultured Acidobacteriota bacterium. Taxonomy (GTDB): domain Bacteria; phylum Acidobacteriota; class Vicinamibacteria; order Vicinamibacterales; family UBA8438; genus UBA2994. The sequence continues at coordinate 5,800 of CAJWMX010000171.1, forward strand.
GCCACGACCAGCGTCTTGGTGACCAGGGTGCCGATCCTGGCGTTTGCCACACCGGTTCTGGGCACGTCGACACCTTCGAGCAGCGGGTGGTTCTTGATGTTGTCTGGCGTCTCGCCGTGGGCGACCTGCCAGACGATCTCTCCCTGGTTGAGGTCGATCGCCGTGATCCGGCCCCAGGGCGGCCTCACGACCGGGATGCCGTCGATGTTCGGGCCGCCGAAGCCGAACCCGCGCCGGGGGCTCCCCGCGGGCGGGCGCGCGAACCCCATGATGTAGTCCATGTTCGAGCGCTCGGGGTTGCTGACCAGCGCCATGTTGCTGATCTCGGTCTTCGAGTAGATGTAGAAGATGCCCGTTTCCGGGTCGAGCGAGCCGCCAGGCCAGTTGCTGCCGCCGGTCAGCGCCGGGATGTGCAGCGTGCCCAGCGTCCCTTCGTAGGAGGCGACCGAGGGTGGCGTGTAGAGCGGACCGATCCGGTAGCCGTCGATTGCTTCCTCGGCCCGTTGCCGCAGCTCTGGCGTGAAGTCGATTAGGTCGTCGACGGAGACGCCCTGCCGGTCGAACGGGGGTGGCTTGGTCGGGAACGGCTGGGTGGGCGAGGGGATCTCGCCAGGCACGTCCGACTGGGGCACC
>CAJWMX010000172.1 GCA_913043805.1 uncultured Acidobacteriota bacterium
CGTCTCACACTCCACGTAAACCGGCGCAACGAAGTACCCGTCTCCACCAACTACAATTTCCCGACTAACAACAGCACTAGATTTGGAGCGGGAGACGGGGATCGAACCCGCGACCAACAGCTTGGAAGGCTGTGACTCTACCACTGAGTTACTCCCGCCTTCGCGAACCCGATGCTCCTTCGACGCCGCGGCCTGCCAGCCCTAGTGCGCCGCCTAGTCGCCTCTCCCGCCGAGGGCGGGAAAAAGCTGGTGGCGAGGGGAGGATTCGAACCTCCGAAGGCGCTAGGCCGACAGATTTACAGTCTGTTGCGTTTGACCGCTCCGCAACCTCGCCGATATGACCCGCTCCGCTGCTCGTCGCCCGCCCCTACCCGACCGTCACCTCGTCCCAGGCATCCCCGCAACGGCCCAATCCGTGTGCCGCCCCCGGGATATCGTCAACAACGAGGCAGACTGCTCGGAAGGCTCCCTGGTGGACCCGCGTCGATGGATGGCGCGTTCGACCGCCAAGCGCCATTTCCTTGGAGCTGGCGAAGGGATTCGAACCCCCGACCTGCTGATTACAAATCAGCTGCTCTACCGGACTGAGCTACGCCAGCCGGACCAAACGGAAATCGTAGCACAACCCATGCCACGTCGCAACACACCAATGTCCACCGAGTGCCAGACGCTCCTCAGCCCGCATGATGCCGCTGTCGGATCGCCTCATAGACCGCCGCGCCGGCAGCGACCGCCACGTTCAAACTGTTGACTCGGCCAGACTGCGGCAGCGATGCCACCCGGTCGCAGCGCTCCCGTACCAACCGCCGGAGCCCCTTGCCCTCGCTGCCGAGCACGAACGCGGTCGGCAACCTGAGATCCATGCCCTCATAGAGCGGTTCGCCGTCAGCCTCGAGCCCGATGGTCCAGACGCCCGCGGCTTTCAGCTCATCCAGGGCGCGCGCGACATTCACGACCGAGGCCAGACGCACGTGAGCCATCGCGCCTGCCGAACTGCGCGCGACCGCGCCGAGCGACGCCGCCCGGCGCGTCTGCCGGACCACGCCGTCGACACCTGCGGCGTCAGCGACTCGGAGAATGGCCCCCAGATTCTGCGGGTCCTCGATCCCGTCGAGCACGAGCAGCAGGGGAGACGCGCCGGCCTGGGCCAGGAGCGCCTCGAGGGTCAGATCGGGAGGCGTGTCGACTTCCGCGGTCACGCCCTGATGACGTCCTCCCGACGCGGCTCGGTCCAGCGCGGCGGATGGCACCCGGCGCACCGGTACTCCGGACCGCGAAGCGAGGCGTTCCAGCTCGGTGACCCGCGACGACGCACCCGCGATCCGCAACTCCCGCACGCGGCCGGCCCGGAGCGCCTCCCGGACAGGATTGAGACCGTAGATGATCACGTGAAGAGCGCCCCGCGGTAGCAGGAGACAGAAGACAGGAGACAGGAGACAGGAGGACACAAGTGGGCTTCGCCCCATCCAGAAACGCCCCACGTACTCCGTCCATCGCGATATAACGTGGTCATCTGGACATTCCTGAATGAGCGGCGAGGCCGCACCGGCTTCCTTCTGTCTCCTGACTACTTCGTGATCTCGCGCAGCATCGCGACCGCGTGCGTCGCGATGGCCTCTCCGCGTCCGGTGGCGTCCACCCCCTCGTTGGTCTTGCCCTTGATGCTGACCAGCTCGGGGGCCACGCCCACCGCGGCCGCCACCGAGGCCTCCATTTCCCGTGCAAACGGACCAATCTTGGGACGCTCGGCCACGACGACCACGTCCACATTGCCAATCTCGAAGCCCCGCTCGCGAACCAGCGCCGCCACTGCCCGCAGCAGCTCGATGCTGGAGGCGCCCTTCCACTGTGTATCGGTATCGGGAAAGTGTCGGCCGATGTCTCCCGCCGCCGCGGCGCCAAGGAGGGCGTCGGTGACGGCGTGACAGACCGCGTCGGCATCAGAATGCCCCGTCAAGCCACGCTCGAAGGGGATCCGAACTCCGCCGAGGATGAGCGGACGACCATCGACCAACCGATGGAGGTCGTACCCTATGCCGACACGAGGCATGGTCATGGCGTCTCCCAGCAGGCGTCGCGCGAACTCGAGGTCGCGAGGCGTGGTGATCTTGATGTTGTCCGGGTCCCCGTCGACGAGAGCGACGCGATACCCGGCCCGTTCCGCGAGCGTGGCTTCATCCGTCGCGGGCCCGACGCCGCGCCCCTGCCGGATCGCGTCGTCCAGCACCTCACGACGAAACGCCTGTGGGGTCTGCGCCAGCGCGAGCATCTCCCGGGCCAAAGTGCGACCGATGACGCTCGGATCCCCGGCCGCGCGCTGCTTCACGGTGTCGTGAGCCGCCAGCGCGGCGATTGCCGCGCCGTGGACGGCGGCCGCCTCCACGGTCCGGTCGATCAGGCCAACCGGGCAGAGCGGTCTGGCCGCGTCGTGCACGACAACGAGCTCAGCCTGCGGGGAAACAGCGTTGACCCCGCGGGCCACCGACTCCTGCCGGCTGGCGCCACCCTCGACCACGTGCAAGGGCGTCCGCACGGTCCCCTTCAGATCGAGCTCGAGTGATCCGGGGGGAACCGCCACGACGATCTCGGCGATCTGGGCGCAGGCGTCGAAGACACGGATGGTCCGCTCGAGGATCGAGAACCCGGCCAGCTCGAGCCACTGCTTCGGACGGGCGCCGCCCATCCTCGCCCCGAGCCCTCCGGCGGGAATGACGGCGCTGACGACGCGGGTCGGACTGGCACTCATGGGAACAACGCGTCCAGCGCCTCAGCGACGGTCTGGACGCCGACCAGCTCGCACGACACACCAGCCACACCCGAGCCCACGTTCCCGGACGGAAGGACGCACTGGGCAAACCCCATCTGGGCCGCCTCCCGGATCCGCGCCTCGGCCTGGGAAATCCCACGGATCTCGCCCGCCAGACCGACCTCGCCGAACACCGCCGCTCCACCCCGCAGCGGCTGATTTCGCAGGCTCGAGGCGACGGCGGCAACCACGGCCAGGTCCGCCGCCGGCTCCAGCATCGGCATTCCGCCCGGCACGTTGACGAAGACGTCTTCTCCGGTCAGCGGCAATCCGACTCGCTTCTCCAGCACCGTGAGCAGCAAAGAGAGCCGCTGCCGATCGACACCGGTGGTCACCCGCTGCGCATTGCCATACACGCCAGCCCCGACCAGCGCTTGCACCTCCACCAGGATCGGTCGGGACCCTTCCATCGAGCAGAAGACCGCCGAGCCGGGCACGTCGGCTTTCCGCTCGGCGAGGAACAGCTCCGACGGATTCGGCACGGCCTCGAGCCCGCCTGCCGTCATCTGGAACACACCAAGCTCGCTCACGGCCCCGAATCGGTTCTTGACCGACCGCACGACGCGCTGCGAGTGATGCCGGTCACCTTCGAAGTGGAGCACCGTGTCCACGACGTGCTCGAGTACCTTCGGGCCGGCCAGCTCGCCCCCCTTCGTCACGTGTCCCACGATCAGGACGGGGAGATTGCTCCCCTTCGCTGCGAACAGCAGACGGGTCGCCGCTTCGCGAATCTGCCCGATCGTACCGGGGGCGGACTCGAGCGCCGTCGAGAACATCGTCTGGATCGAGTCCACGATCAGGAGGCCTGGCGACAATCGACCGACCTCCTCCAGCACCCGCTCGAGGCAGGTCTCGGCGAGGAGAAAGAGCGGCACGTCGGTCACCCCGAGCCGGTCGCCACGCGCGCGCACCTGGTGGGGCGACTCCTCGCCGGAACAATAGAGCACGGGGTGGCCCGCCCCCGCGACCTGGGCCGCCGCCTGCAGCAGCAGCGTCGACTTGCCGATGCCTGGCTCGCCGCCCAGTAGCACGAGCGAGCCAGGCACGAGGCCACCGCCGAGGACGCGGTCAAGCTCGCTCACGCCGGTCTCGAGACGCGCCGCCGCGGCAGTATCGACCTCGGCGTACCGCTGCGCCTGCTCGCCACCCAGGGACGGTCGCGCATCAGCGGACGCGGCTTGCGGCGCACGCTCCTCCACCAACGACGCCCACGCCTCGCACTCGGGACACTGCCCGAGCCACTTCCGGGCCTGCGCGCCGCAACGCTGGCAGACGAAGACGGTATTGGGCCCCTTCACCCGGTCCCTCCCCTGGCCGTCGTGGCGTCGGGGACGTCTCCCGGGACCGCCGCCTCCTGTCTGTAGCTACGCTCGATACGGCTGCCGATGCGACAGAGCACTTCATGCGGCACGGTCCCAATCGCCTCGGCGACGTCCCCGGCGTCGATGCGCTGACCGTCGTCGTATCCCAGGAGGATCACCTCATCCCCCGGGCTGACATCGAGCCCGGTGACGTCGATGGTGATCGAATCCATGCAGACCGACCCCACAATGGGCACCCGACGCCCTCGGATCAGTACCTCGCCGCGACCCGCCAGCCTGACGTCGAGCCCATCCGCGTATCCCGCCGGCACGACCGCGATCGTCGTCGGTCGATCGACCGGACGTCGTCCGCCGTAACCGGCCGTCTCGCCCACGCGCATGCCTTTGACGGCCACGATCCGGCTCCGCAGCGACATGGCGGGACGAAGACCGAGCTCGTGCCCCAGGGCTCCGGGGGGCGCGCCATAGAGGAGGAGCCCCGGCCTGACCGCATCATGCCACGTGGCTCTGTCCCGCAGCAGCGCCGCGCTGTTGGCCGCGTGAGTCGTTCGCGGAGATCCGCCCAGCGACGAGACGGACCGCACGGCGGCCTCGAAGCGACGCTGCTGCTCGGCGAAGAGGGGATGCTCGGTGTCCTCGGCGGTCGCAAAGTGCGTGTAGACCGCGTCCACCGCCAGACCAGGGTCCGTCAGCACATCCCGCAGGGTCTCACCGAGATTGTCGTGACGGAACCCGAGACGGTTCATGCCGGTGTCGATCTTCAGATGGCAGCCGATCCGGGTCTGCCGTCGGGTCGCCGCCTCGCTCAGGGCGCGCGCCGCGAAGGGCGACGAGACGGTCGGCGTCAACCGGTGTGAGAACACCCCGTCCAGGTCGCTGACGCTCAGCGCGCCGAATACCAGCACTGGCACCTGGACGCCGCCCCGACGCAGCTCGACGCCTTCTTCGATGTCGGCGCAGGCCAGCATCGGGGCACCGGCGTCTTCGAGGGCCCGGGCCACCTGCACGGCGCCGTGCCCGTAGCCGTTCGCCTTGACCACCGCGATGATCTCCGGCGCGGCCGCACGGCCGCCGAGCAAGGCGCGAACCGCCCGGAAATTGGCCGCGACGGCGTCGAGATCGATGAAGGCGTGAGTGGGTCTGACCACGGAAGGTCGCTGGCTCCGCGAACCGCCGGACGTCGGTCGGACGGACGCTACTCGTACGAGGCGGCCAGGCTCGAGAACATCGTGTAGGGCTTCACGAACGCGAGCTTGACGACGCCGGTCGGCCCGTTACGCTGTTTGCCGACGATGATCTCGGCCAGCCCCTCAAGCTCCGGTTTGTCGTCATAGACCTCCTCCCGGAAGATGAACAGAACGACGTCGGCGTCCTGCTCGAGGGCTCCAGACTCCCGGAGGTCGGAAAGCTGCGGACGCGGATCAGAGCGGCTCTCTGGCGCGCGGCTCAGCTGCGACAAAGCCACGACCGGCACGTTGAGCTCCTTGGCCAGGCCCTTCAATGATCGGGAAATGGCGGCCAGCTCCTGCGTGCGATTGTCGAAACGCCCCCGCCCCTGCATCAGCTGGAGATAGTCGATGACGATCATGTGGAGATCGTGCTCGGACTTCAGCCGCCGGGCTTTCGCCCGCATCTCGAGCACCCCGATCGACGCGGTGTCGTCGATGAACACCTTGGCCTCGGACAACCGCCCCAGCGCGGACGCCAGCTCGCCGTAGTCGCGCTCGCCGAGGAAGCCGCCGCGAAACTTGTGAGAGTCGACTTTGGCCTCCCCCGTCAGCATCCGCATGAACAGCTGTTCCTTCGACATCTCGAGGCTGAAGAAGCCGACCGTCATCCCGGTCTTGATGCCGAGGTGCTGGGCGATGTTCAACACGAACGAGGTCTTCCCCATGGACGGGCGGGCGGCCACGATGATCAGATCGGACGGCTGGAAACCGGACGTCATCTCATCGAGATCGGCGAACCCGGTCGGCACACCGGTGACGAGGCCGGTGTGCTCCTGGAGCTTCTCGATGGTCTCGAAGCTGCCTTGCACCAGATCGCGCAGAGGCACGAACCCGGCGTGGACGTTGTCGTCCGCGATCGAGAAGATCGCCTGCTCGGCCTGGTCGAGCACCGAGTCCGCTTCGTCCTCGGCGCTATAGGCAGTGTCGAGGATCTGGTTCGCGGAGAAGATCAGGTTCCGTAGGGTCGCCTTCTCTTTGACGATGCGAGCGTAGTGCTCGACATGGGTAGAGCGGGGCACCCCATCGACGAGCCCGGCGATGTAGGCCGGACCTCCCACCGCGTCCAGATCGCCG
>CAJWMX010000173.1 GCA_913043805.1 uncultured Acidobacteriota bacterium
GCACGTCGGCCGGTCGTCAGAGCTCCATCTACGAGTATGCGTCCACCATCAACAACGGACGGATCCTCCGGCTCTCGACCACCGCTCGCTGGTAAGTCACCAGTCTGACGGGTAGTCCTTACGCCGGTGGGAGCGCTGCTCCCACCGGCGTTTCTTTTGTACCGACTCTCGCGGTCCACTGGCCGGCAGCCCGCACTATGATTGGCCTGAAACGGAGAGCCTGAGATGAGCCGATTCTCGACCGCTCGAGTCTTACGTGTCGGACTACTGCTGGCTAGCCTGTCGACGGTGGCGTGTGGACCGAGCTCGCCTCCAGCCGACACCGGGGACAGCAGTCAGACCGACGCCAGTCTCCAGCCAACGGAGCAGCCGGCTGCACTGGCCATGCCCGCGGGCGTGATGGTCGCTGATGCGACAGCGAATGCGACCCGGACCGCCTTCTTTGGCGACCTGCATGTCCACACGACCTACTCGTTCGATGCGTTCGCCTTCGGCACGGTGGCGACTCCAGACGATGCCTATCGGTTCGCGCAGGGAGAGGCGATCGAACACCCGGCCGGATACGAGGTGCGGCTCCGAGCCCCCCTCGACTTCTATGCCGTAACCGACCATGCTCAGTTCCTCGGAGGCGTCGCCCAGGCGGCGGATCCCTCGACGCCGTTTGGCCAGCTCCCTCACACCGAAGACCTGCACTTTCTCAACGCGCCAGAGAATCGGACGGCTGACGGGCTGGTCGAGCGCGTGTCTGCGTTTCGCGGGTTCATCCCGCAGACCCGCGCCGGCGTGGCTGACGGCAGTATCGACGTCGAGATGGTGAACGACGTCGCTCGCGACGCCTGGGCCGATATCGTCGGCGCGGCACGCCGGCACAATCAGCCTGGCCGCTTCACCACCTTTGTCGCCTACGAGTACACCTCGTCGACCGACGACCGGGGCAACCTGCACCGGAACGTGATCTTCCGTGACGCGGATCGACTCCCGGCCATGCCGTTCTCGCGCCTGCACAGCCAGAATCCCGAAGGCCTGTGGGACTGGATGGACCGGCTGCGCGCCCAGGGGATCGAGGCGCTGGCCATCCCCCACAACTCCAACGGCTCGAACGGCCAGATGTTCAGGCTGGAAGACTGGGCGGGGAACCCGCTCGACGACGACACGGCGGCCCGGAGGATCCGGAACGAGCCGCTGGTCGAGATCACCCAGATCAAGGGCACCTCCGAAACCCACCCGCTCCTGTCTGACAACGACGAATGGGCGGACTTCGAGTTGATGCCCTACCGGATCGGCACCTCGCTTCCGAGCCAACCCAGCGGCTCCTACGCCAGGGAGGCGCTGTTGAACGGGCTGGCGCTGGCCGATCAGGGCACGGTCAATGCCTATCAGTTCGGGTTCGTGGGGGCGTCGGACAACCACACGGGCGCCGCGCCGCTCGATGAAGAGACCTACTTCGGCAAGGTTGGCATTCTCGACGGCCGACCGGATCTACGTGGGTCGGTCCCACTGACGCCGGATGTCGCTGCCCTGGTCGAGGAAGCGGGCCGCCTCCGGGTCGAGGAGATCGAGGGACGAGACTTCGCCACCGGCGGGTACGAGACCTGGAGCGCCAGCGGACTCACCGGCGTGTGGGCCGAAGAAAACACGCGCGATGCCATCTATCGCGCATTCCGTCGAAAGGAGACCTTCGCCACCTCCGGCCCCCGGATGACGGTCCGTCTGTTCGGAGGCTACGGGTTCGACCCTGACCTGCTGGCCAGAGCCGACCTGCTGGAAGAAGCCTACGAGACAGGCGTGAGCATGGGCGGCGAACTGCTCGCCGACGGCGCGTCCGTCCCGACCTTCATCGCCTGGGCGACCCGTGCCCCGGGGTCGGCGGCGCTCCAGCGCCTACAAATCATCAAAGGATGGACGAGGGACGGCGCCCACCACGAGCAGGTGTATGACGTCGCGTGCGCGGACGGCGGCAGCGTCGATCCGACCACCCACCGGTGTCCGGACAACGGCGCGTCAGTCGACCTAACCGACTGTTCGATCACGGCCGGTCTGGGCGCCGGCGAACTGAAGACCGTGTGGCGCGATCCCGATTTCGACCCGGCACATCGGGCGTTCTACTACGTGCGGGTGCTGGAGAATCCGACCTGCCGCTGGTCGACCTGGGACGCGGTGCGCGCTGGCGTGGCGCCGAACCCGAATCTGCCGCCGACGCTGCAGGAGCGGGCCTGGTCATCGCCAATCTGGTACGTGCCGACCTCGAACTGACCCGCTACTCAGGCCGGAGCCACAAGCGATGCGCCGCCTCAGCCTCGATCGCCTCACGGGTGTAGAGCAGCGGGAAGTACTCGCCGTTCCCCAGCTGATCGACGAGATTGCCATAGAAGGGGCTGCCCGGCTGGGCTGACTGGCCGGGCGCGTTGCTTGCAACCGACTGGTCCAGATCAGCCAGGTCGACGATGCGCCGGAAGTTGGCGCCGGTGGCGTTGACGGCTCCGAAACCGCCTGGCCGCTCCACGGTAGGCAGGTCGAACGCCGGCGTCATCATGTGCGGCAGCGTGCTCGCATGCACCCGGCCGTGCCGCCACTGGGACCGATCGGGACCGAGCTCTCGCGTCAGTCGCAGCACGGCGGCGCGTAGCCCTTCCTCGATGAACCGTCGCCGCGACTCCGGAGCTTCCGCGTCGCGAGCCCCCGCGTTGACCTCGTCTCTCCAGCGCAGATACAGGGCGGCCGCGGTGCTGTCACGGGTGAGTCGAGCGTCCCAGTCGGCGATCCGGGCTCTCGCCCACTCCACATCCGGGTCGTCGGAGGTCCACCCCTCGAAGCCAACGAGATCACGCTCGGCCATCAGGAGCAGGGTGTCGTGCTGGATACGCTGATGGTCCTCGACCGTCAGGGTCGCCTCGGTCCCGAGCAGTTGATGCAGGCGGGTGATGCGAGAGGTCTCCACGCCGCGCCACGAGTGATAGAACACCGGACGCCCCTCATAGCCGAGCGGATGCACATTGTTGTTCGCGGTGGCGATGTAGCCCCGGTCTGGATTGAACTCCCGCGGAAGGTCGGTGCGAAACCCCTGCCACTCATAGCGCCCATCGCCAGGCACCGGCAGCCGGCCGGTCCAGCCGTCCCGGTCGGGTGTCAGTCCGGTCACCTGAAGCGCGATGTTGCCCTCGACGTCGCCGCAGATGAGACTGTGCGTCGGCACCAGCCAGTGCATCGCCCGGTCGAAGAAATCGTCACACCCCTCGGCCTGGGCCAGCTGGAAGCTCCCCTTGTAGGCGGCCGTGCCAGGATGCTGCACGACCGAACGCACCGCATACGCCACGCCGTTCTCGAGGTCCTCATGGAAGACCGGCCCATGACGACTGAACTTCAGCACGACCCGTTCCGGATCCCGACCCTTGACCGGGATCTCCTCCTCGATCACGCGCAGCGGCTCCCAGCCGTCCTCCCAGCGGACCCTCGACGGGTCGTCGGGATGGAGTTCCTCGACATACACGTCGACCATGTCGGTTCCGGCGAAGGTGAATCCCCACGCCATCCGCTCGTTGTTCCCCGCATCGACCCCGGCGAACGGCGGCTCGCCGCCACCAATCACGTTCCAGTCCGGCGCCACCAGATGGACGAAGTAGCGCAAGGCCGGCATCTCGATCCGACGATGTGGGTCGTTGGCGAGAATCGGCACTCCCGAGGGGGTCCGTGCGCCGCTCATGACCCAGTTGTTGCTTCCCTCGATGCCAGCCTGGCCCTCGGACATGCGGGCCACGGGGACGCCTGACGCCAGCCCACGAAACGGCTCCACGACCTCCAGCGCCGGCAACCTCCCTGGCAAGAAGGGGTCGCCATCGCCAGCCTCCATCGCATCGATGATCTCGTCGGTGATCAGGGTGACATCGAGCCCCTCCGGCACCACCAAGTCATCCCACGGGTCCGGTCCGGCCTGACGGTTCGCCTCCTCGACCCCCAGCCGCGCTACGTCGCGGGCCAGTCGCATCTCTTGGAGTGCGTGTCCACGTACGCTGGGTACGGCGAGCGAGGCCCAGCGCAGCACCACGGTCCGGGCGGTCCAGGGCTCGGGCACGATGCTGGTCAACTGAAACTCGATCGGCAAATTGTCTCGATGCTGGTCGATGTAGGCGTTGACGCCGGCGGCGTGGGCGCTGAACAACCGTTCCGCATCCGGGTGATAGCTGGTCCACTCCGCCTCGTCCCACGGCCCCCGAAACATCATGAGGCGTGTCCGACGGTCGTAGTCGAGCGCAAGCACGCCGAAGACCTCGGCCAGCCGCCCTCCGCGCCAGCGGCGCCACATCTCCATCTGCCACAGGCGGTCCTGGGCCATGACATAGCCCTGCGCGAAGAACAGGTCGTCATCGTTCTCGGCATAGATGTGCGGGACCCCCCACCGGTCGCGCACCACTTCAACCGGCGCGCGGAGACCCGCCACGACCAGTTCGCCATCGATCTGGGCCAACGCGCGATCGGCCAGCTCCTCGAGCGAACCGACCGAGGACGACCCGCCGCACGCCGCGGTGGCCAGACCCACGAGAAGAACGAGCGGGCGCAACGTCGGGATGCTCATGGTGGACCCATTCTACGACCCGCAGGGGCGGCTCCCGCGGCTGGACGCCGATCCGACAGCCTGCCAGAATCGTCGCGATGGCCACCATCGACGATTTCAGGCGTCTGGCGCTCGACCTCGACGGGGCGGAGGAGCAATCCCACATGGAGGCGGCCGACTTCCGGGTGGGCGGGCTGATCTTCGCGACGCTGGCCTCCCAGGACCAGGGCTTCGGCAACCTCATGCTCTCCCGCGAGGTCCAGGCGCAGTTCGTCGCCGATGCCCCGGACATCTTCCTCCCGATCGCGGGTGGCTGGGGACGAATGGGCGCCACCCACGTCCGCTTGGCGGAGGCAGACGAGGCGACCATGGCCGGAGCGCTTCGCACCGCCTGGAAGCTGCGGGTCGACAAGAACGCCAAGGCCGGGCGGCGCAAGTCGCGCCCCCGCCGCTAGGCCCCGGCGTTACGCCGCGCGGAGCCGCCGCCCCCCGCCGGCCACGACCACCGCCGAAGCGATGAACACCGCCGTGAAGACGTTCGCCACCAAACCGAGGAACAGCGTGGTAGCGAACCCCTGAATCGGTCCCGACCCGAGCTGATAGAGAAACGCGGCGGCGATGAGCGACGCCACGTGCGTGTCGAGGATGGTCAGGAACACGCGGTCGAACCCGGCCGCCACGGCGGTCCGCAGTCGATCGCTGGCACGAAGCTCCTCCTTGATTCGCTCGAAGATCAGCACGTTCGAGTCGACGCCGATCCCGATGGTCAGGATGAGCCCCGCGATAGCGGGCAGCGTCAGTTCCGCGCCCACCAGCGCGACACCCGCCACCAGCAAGAGCAGGTTGATCAGCACCGCCGCGACCGCGTTCAGGCCCGCACGTCGGTACTAGGCCAGCCTGAAGACCGCCACGGCGATCAGCCCCGCCCGGATCGAGTCGGCGCCGAGGCTGGCGCCGATCGTCCGCTCCTCGAGATAGTCCAGCGTGGCCGGCAGCGCCCGTGACCTCAGGACCAGCGCCAGATCGGCCGCCTCATCGGACGAAAAGGCTCCGACGATACGCCCCTCGCCGCCCGTAATCGGCTCCTCGATGACAGCCACCGATTGCACCCGACCATCGAGCAGGACCGCCAGGTCACGACCGACATTGGAGCCGGTCATCGTCCCGAACCTGGGTGCCCCCTCGCGATCGAGCGAGAACGCGATGGCTGGGCGGTTCAGCTCGTCCACCGCCGGCTGCGCGTGACGCAGGTCACGACCCGCGACCGGTCGTCCCGGGGACGGGGTCTGGCCCCACCACCACCCGACGGTCCCGCGGGACGGCTCCCTGGGACGCGGCCAGCAGCTCGTCACGCGTGCGGGCGGGCCCGCGCTCGACCAGCGTCAGCTCGAGCACCCCGGTCGAACGGATCACCTCCTTGGCGCCGTCGACGTCGTCCACGCCTGGAAGCTGGACCAGGATCTGGTCCCGCCCCGCGCCGTGGCGGGTGATGACCTGCTCGGTGACGCCAAACGCCTCGACACGGCGACCGACGGTCAGTAACGCCTGCTCGACGGTCTCGTCACGCCTGGCCCGCTCGACGTCCGGCAGCAGCCGGTAGCGATGACGATCGGCCGTCGCCTCGATCCGCTCGTAGTCGTCGAGCCAAACCGTGGCCAGCTCGCGCACCTCGGGCTCGCGGGCAACGGAAATCCCGGAGACCTGCACCTCGGTCGGCAACGTCGCCGCGATCGACGCCAGCTCGATACCCACCAGTTCGGCCTCCTCTCGTAGCCGACGCGCTTCACCCTCCGCCTCGAACCGCAGCCCCTCATCGGTCCGCACCCGCAGGACCAGGTGCACACCTCCCTGGAGGTCGAGGCCGAGCCGAACCCGTTCGT
>CAJWMX010000174.1 GCA_913043805.1 uncultured Acidobacteriota bacterium
GCCTGGCCGGCGAACCCAGCCATGATCGTGCTCGGGCTGATGCTGGTGCTCGCTGGTCTCTTCGTACGGGTGCGTATGCCTGGCAGCCTGGCGCTGGCCCTCGCCGCGCTCTTCGGTCTGCAATCGCTCGCCCTGCACAGCGCGGCCCGCCTCTACGGCCAGATCGTCTGGGACCCGCAGATCGCCCGGGCGCTCTTTGCCGTCGTCCTCATCGGACTCGCGTATTTCGGAAAGGTCGAGGGCGGGAACGGCAAGGAGACAGGAGACAGGAGTCAGGGTCCGCCGTCACCGGCGGGGACAGAAGGGACCTGATCCCTCGCCCGTACGCAAGACGGGCCGGACAGCGCGTGGCCGCCCGGCCCATCCTGCGATCTCCTGACTTCTGTCTACTGACGGGCGCCGCTAGGCGCAGCCTGAAGTAGCGCCACAGTTCACGCACTTATAGCAGCTGCCGTTGCGGATCATGATCGAGCCGCAGGTCGAGCATGGCGGTGCGTCTTCATCGTTCTGAATCGAGAACGGCACCACCGGGCTCTCCTCGGGAACTGGCGCGGCGTCGATGCCTGTCGCCAGCGTGTCGAGGTCGAGTTGCTGCTCGGCGGTGGTGGCCTCGGCCGGCGCCACGTTCACGCCAGCATGGAACTGCGCCTCCTGCGACAGGAACTTGGTGGCCATCCACCGGAAGATGTAGTCGACAATCGACTTGGCCACCCGCACGTCCGGGTTCTTGGTGATACCGGCCGGCTCGAAGCGCACGTGGCTGAACTTGTCGACCAGCACCTGCAGCGGCACGCCGTACTGCAGCGCGTAGGACACCGCCTGCGCGAAGGCATCGGCGAAACCGGAGATGGTCGACCCTTCCTTGGCCATCACGAGGAAGATTTCACCCGGCGTGTTGTCCTCGAACAGCCCCACCGTGATGTAGCCCTCGTGCCCGGCGATATCGAACTTGTGGGTAATCGCCTGGCGCTCGTCCGGCAACCGGCGGCGCGCCGGCGCGGCGGCCGCGTCGGCCGCGTTGGCCGCGTTGGTCGCCACCTCGGCGGCCCGTGACGTGTTGAGCGGCTGCGTCCGCTTGCTCCCGTCGCGGTAGATCGAAACAGCCTTGGTGCCCAGACGCCACGCATCGATGTAGGCCTGCTCGATATCCTCGAGAGTGGCCTCGGTCGGCACGTTGATGGTCTTGGAGATCGCGCCGGAGATGAACGGCTGGGCCGCGCCAATCATCTTGATGTGGCCCATGTAGTGGATCGAGCGCGACCCCTTGGCCGGCTTGAACGCACAGTCGAAGACCGGCAAATGCTCCGGTTCGAGATGCGGCGCCCCTTCGATCGTCTCGTTCTCATCGATATAGGACACAATCTCGTCGATCTGCCCCTGCTCGTAGCCGAGCCGCTCGAGCGCCATCGGCACCGTGTTGTTGACGATCTTCATCAACCCGCCGCCAACCAGCTTCTTGTATTTGACCAGCGCGATATCCGGCTCGACCCCGGTGGTATCGCAGTCCATCATGAAGCCGATGGTGCCGGTGGGCGCCAGCACGGTGGCCTGGGCGTTCCGGTAGCCATGCTCACTGCCGAGCTCGACCGCGTCGTCCCAGGACTGGCTCGCCGCCGCATAGAGCGCGTCGGGCACGTTGCTCTCCGTAACGCCCTTCATCGAATCGCGGTGCTTCCGCATGACGCGCAAGAACGGCTCCCGGTTCTCGACATAGCCGGCGAACGGTCCACCGTGGTCTCGCGCGATCCGCGCCGACTGCGCATACGCCTCGCCGGTCATCAGCGCCGTGATGGCGCCGGCCCAGTCGCGACCCTCGTCGCTGTCGTAGGGGATGCCGCGCGACATCAGCAGGGCGCCGAGATTGGCATACCCCAACCCGAGTGGCCGATAGGCATAGCTGTTCTTGCCGATCGCCTCGGTGGGATAGCTAGCGGCGTCGACGATGATCTCCTGCGCGGTGATCATCGTGCGCACGCCGGCGATGTACGCCTCGGTGTCGAACCCGCCATCCTCGCTCAGGAACTTCATCAGGTTGAGCGATGACAGGTTGCAGGCCGAGTCGTCGAGGAACATGTACTCCGAACACGGGTTCGACGCCCGGATGCGGTCGGTGTTGGGGCAGGTGTGCCAGTCGTTGATCGTGGTGTCGAACTGCATCCCCGGATCGCCGCACACATGCGTGCCTTCGGCGATCGACCGCATCAGGTCCCGGGCCTTGTAGGTGTCCATCACCCGGTCGTCAGTCACGGCGCGGGTGTTCCACTCGCCGCCGTCGACAACCGACCGCATGAAGTCATCCGAGACGCGTACGCTGTTGTTCGAGTTCTGGAAGAAGACCGACGAATAGGCGGTGCCGGTGAACGAGCCGTCGTAGCCGGCATCGATCAAAGCCCATGCCTTCTGCTCTTCGTCGACCTTGCAGTTGATGAACTCGACGACATCGGGATGGTCAATGTCGAGTACCACCATCTTCGCGGCGCGACGCGTCTTGCCACCGGACTTGATGACACCGGCAAACGCGTCATACCCCTTCATGAAGGAGACCGGCCCCGACGCCGTCCCACCACCGGCCAGGAGTTCCTTGGACGAGCGGATCGACGACAGGTTCGTGCCGGTGCCAGACCCGAACTTGAAGAGCATTCCCTCGGTCTTGGCCAGGGTCAGGATCGACTCCATGGTGTCGTCGACCGAGTTGATGAAACAGGCGGAACACTGCGGCGCTTCTTCGAAACCGCAGTTGAACCAGACGGGACTGTTGAACGCCGCCTTCTGATAGACCAGCAGGTGTTTGAGATCGTCGCTGAACGCCGAGAGGTCGTCCTCGCTGGCGAAGTAGTTCCGGTCGCGCGCCCACCCGGTGATGGTGTCGACCACCCGACCGATCAGCTGCTTGACGCTCCGCTCGCGCGTGGGCGAGTCCATCTGCCCACGGAAGTACTTCGATACGACGATGTTGGTGGCCTGCTGCGACCAGAACGCCGGAATCTCGACGTCCCGCTGTTCGAACACCACGTCACCCTGTTCATTGCCAATCAGCGCCACCCGGGATTCCCATTCGATCTCATCGAACGGATCGGTACCTTCGGTGGAAAAGTACCGTGGGAATTCCAGACCGGGCTGTTCTACCACCGGAGCGGTGGGATTGACCTGCTGGTCGACAGCCTCTGTTTCGCGGGCGGCGCCTCTCGGCATGTAGCAACTCCTTCCGAACAGAAGACACGATCGCGTGTCATTCAACGGGTCCGGGACGTGAGCCCGGGGGAATGTAGGACCGCGCCGTTATGTGCAATGCCATGTCGAACTGCGCCCGATATCCGGCGTACGCCCAGGTCGCCTACTATGGTCCCAGATGTCGGGATTGTCAAGCAATAGCCACTACATGTTGTGGTTTTGTTTTAGGTCAATCGCAAGATATTGTGAAGAGGCCAAGAAAACTGGGGGATTTCGGCTGTGTTAGAGTCCGCTGGTGGACGATCAGCCGCTGATCACCCCCGAGGTCGAGGAGCCGCCGCCGGAAGAGGTCTCGAGCCCGACTCCCAGGGACCGGATCCGGGCCCTGGTCGAGGTGGTAATCTGTTCCGGTTTTCCCACCCAGCTCCTGATCGTCTTGGTCCTGAGCCTGCTCGGCTGGATGCCGACCGACGGCAATACCACGCTCTCGCTGGCCTATGTCGTCACCCTGTCGCTCGTCGATGCCGCGCTCCTGCTCGGCCTGATCTGGCTGTTTCTCACGTTGCAGGACGAGCGCCCTGGCGAACTCCTCCTGGGTGGTCGGCCGGTGTCCAGGGAAGTGACGCTCGGGATCCTGCTGGTGCCGGTCGCGCTGCTGCTGACCGCCATCAGCTTCGCGCTGATCCTGCAGTTCGCGCCGACCCTGCGCAACGTGCCGGAGAACCCGCTCGAGGCGCTGATGACCAGCCCCATGGCCATCGCCTGGTTCGCGGTGGTGGCGGTGGTGGCGGGCGGCATCCGGGAAGAGGTGCAGCGCGCGTTCATCCTCCACCGCTTTGAACAACGCCTCGGCGGCGCCGTGGTCGGCCTGGTGGTGTTCAGCGTCGCCTTCGGCCTGGGCCACCTCGTCCAGGGACGGGACGCGGCCATCGTCACCGGGGTGCTGGGCGCCTTCTGGGGAGTGGTCTACCTGAGCCGACGCAGCGTGGTCGCGCCGATGGTGTGTCACGCGCTGTTCAACCTGTCCGAGATTGGCATCGCGTGGCTGGGCGGCGGCGCCGGGCCGCCGGGGTAAGGAGACAGAAGTCAGAAGCGACCGCGACCCCGCCTCACGGAACCACGCGCAGCACGTCGGCGCGCGCCGTCAGGGACGCGATCCACTCGTCGACGAGATCCGAACGGACGTCGGACGACGGGAAGCGACCGGCGAGATAGCGCTCGATCCGGAGATCGTCCCGCACGATCTGGCGCACATCGCTCTTTTCGAGTCCGACCAGTGGCAGAAGCGACTCGAAGGACGGCGCGCCTCCGACCCGTGCCACCACCTCGCCAAATCGTGCCGTAACCTCCCCATCGGTGGGATCGTCGACCACGTAGCGTTCGACCTCGGACAGGATCAGTTGTCGTTCGATCAGGGCGGTGAGCACACGCTCGTCGTCGTCAGCCGTGGCGGGCGGCGCCACCAGACCAAGGTCGGAGAAGGCTCGCACGTCGGAGCGCATGATGACCTGGCCATCGACGAACGCCAGGACGCTGTCGATGAGCTCCGCTCCGGCAGGCTGCCCCGCCCGAAGGGCACCCGCGCCGATCAGCATCGCCGCCACGACCGTCACCAGTGTCCGACCCACTATCAACAATGTACACCGCAGCCGGACGAACGCCGCCACAGGTCTAAAACGCCTGGCCGATCGACAAATGGAGCGCGGTGGGGCTCTCGAGCTCACCGGCGAACTCCCGGCGGTCGAGCTTGAAGCCGAGGTCCACCCGGATCGGCCCGACCGGCGAGCGATACCGGATGCCGAAGCCGGCGCCGCCCCGGATCCGGCCCAGGCTGAGGTTGGCGGCACGGTCGAACACGTTGCCCGCGTCGAGGAACCCGACCACCTGAATCGAGTCGGTCACCGGCACGCGGAGCTCGGAGTTCAGCACCACCATGGCGTTGCCGCCGGTGGGGAACCCGTTTGGGTCGATGGTTGGCCCGTCGCCCAGGCGGTCGAGCGCGAACCCGCGTACGGTGGTGTCTCCTCCGGCGAAGAACCGCTCGCTGGCGGGCAACGCCTGCACCACGTTGACCGTCTCGCCCGGCACCAACACCAGCACGCCGTCGTCGCCGAAGACCGGAATCGGCGGCCCAGCCAGCTCCAGGACGAAGCCGCGCGCCAGACCGAGCCGTCCGCCGCCGGCGAACACCACCCCGCCCGGCAGCTGCCGATAGACGAAGCTCTGCACCGTCGCCTTGGCGAAACCGACCTCGGAACCGAGCCGGCGGAACGCGAACTCGCTCTCGACCGCGAACAACTCGCCGGCGCTCGTATCGAGCGGGTCGTCCCGCGAGTCGCTGACCAGGGAGGTCGTGAAGCTCGAGAGGGTCAGCTCGGGAAACAAACGGTCGACCAGCGGCCGGTCTTCGGGCAACAGCTGCTCGTTGGTAACGCGGTTGCGCCCGTAGGTGTAGCCCATCGTCGCGCTGGTCGTCGGCCCCAGGGCGCGCACCAGCTCGGCGTTGCCCCCCCGGCTGAACAGATCGAAGCTCGGGCGGATGGCCTGCTCGATGAACCCCGAGACCAGCAGATCGCCCGACTGGCGAAACGCCCGGGGCTCCCGATAGTTGAGCAGCACCCGGTATTCGTTGAACCCCAGGCCGGACTCGGTCAGCTCCGTGGTCGACTCGCCGTCCCGCCGCACGCTGACCCGCGTGAACAGATCGATCGAGCGGTTCTTGCCCCAGAGATTCCGCCGGCCGATCTCGAAGAACCCGCGGGGCGCGAACTCCAGACGCTCGGCGGCCACGCCGGCGTCCGTGGCGCGGAGGCGCTCACTGACCTCCAGCCCGCCTCCGTAACCCACCCGGGTGGCTGGCGCCTCCTCGACCACCACGACGACGTCGCGGCGAAGCCGGTCGCCGTGGCTGAACTGTCGCAGGTCCACGCCGCGAAACAGCCCGAGCGCCGCCAGCCGCCGACGGGTCTCGTCCAGGTCGGCCTGCCCCAGCGGCTGCCCCGGCCGGACCGCGAGTTCCTGGCGAATCGTCGACGAGTCGATCTGCCGGTTGCCCACGATCAGCACGTGGTCGACCAGCGTCTGCGCCCCCTCGACGAGGACGAAGGACAGATCCGCGGTCGTCCCGGTCTCGTCGAAACTGGGCTGCACCTCGACGGCCACCGTCTCATAGCCCTGGTTCAGATAGAACACCTGGAGCGCGGCGCGCCCGGTGGCGACCGTCG
>CAJWMX010000175.1 GCA_913043805.1 uncultured Acidobacteriota bacterium
GGTCGCGGTGACGATGATCTCCTCTTCGACCACTGAGCTCTGTTTGAGCTCGACCCGCACGGTCTGCCGCACCCCCTGTGTGGCCTGCACCTGGCTTGTCGCGGTCTCGAAGCCGATCCGGCTGACGACGAGGGTGTGGGGGGCCGCTTCCACCGAGAGCACGGCGCGACCGGCGTCGTCGGTTTGCACGAGGGCATCGCCGATCGACACGTCGGCGTTGGGTACCGGCCGGTCATTGGAGACGACCGTGACGATGATGTCGGTCGCGGGTTGGGAGAGGGTGGCGACGAGGAGCAGCGCGTACAGCATGATTGACCGTCGCTAGTCGCCGGAGGCGGCGGTGGGCCTAGGGGCGAACGCGAACGTATTTCTGCAGCTTGCGCGGGCTGGGCTCTCCCCCGTAGAGGTTGCCGTCGCGATCGACGGCGACAAATTCGGCGCCGTTGCCCTGCATGCTGCGCGGGTCACCCCACGGGTAGAGGATGAACTCGTCCACCCACCCCGTCCTGGCGTTGTCGATCCGGATGCCCATCGCATAGCCAGGGTTCTGGATGTCATCAGACTCCGAGTCTGCCACATAGATCCGGCCGTGCTGGTCGAAGGCGATTCCGCTGGGTCGTCCGAACTGTGTCCACTGTGCGATGAAGGTCCCCGCCTGGTCGAAGATCTGGATCCGGTTGTTCGACCGGTCGGCCACGAAGAGCCGCCCGTCGTTGTCCATCGCGATCGCGTGGACGCCCCGAAACTCCCCCGGGGCATAGCCTGTCTGGCCCCACTCGGCCATGTAGGTGCCATCGGGCGAGAACCTGACGATCCGGTTGTTCCCCCGGTCGCTGCGGCCGACGCTATGGCCATCGGCGACAAAGATGTCTCCGTTGTCGGCAACGACAACATCAGAGGGCGCGTTCAGGTGTGTGGTGCCCCCGCCCGCTTGCCCTGGAGTACCAAGTGTCAACAGCACCTCTCCGCTCGGGCTGAACTTGATCACCTGGTGTCCGCGGGTTCCCTCGGGGCTCGAATTCAGGAAGTAGCCGTCGGTCACCCAGACGTTCCCGTCGGCGTCCACGTCGAGCCCGTGTGGCCAGATGAACATGCCGCCACCGAAGCTCTCTACGACGTTGCCGTCAGGGTCGAACCTGAAGACCGTGTCGAGGTCGGAGTTGAGACACTCCCGGCCGAAGTCCTCCGGCGTGGCCAGGTCGCACCGGATCACCGCCCACAGATGGAGTCCGTCAACGTCCGGCTCCAGGTCGCCGACCGCCCCCATCTCACGGCCACCGGGCAGTTTGGCCCAGTCGTCCACCAGCCGATACTTGTTCGGCAACGCCTGGCCGAACGCCGAGGAAGTGCCCCCGACACACAGGATTACGACGACGGCCAGCGCTCTAGAGAAGATCACCATGCGCACGATTCTATCCACACTAGGTTCGTCGGGGCCGTCGCCTGGTCGGCATTGCCAGAAGAGTGGTGCCGAGGGGCAGAGTCGAACTGCCGACACCATGATTTTCAGTCATGTGCTCTACCAACTGAGCTACCTCGGCACGCCAGAACGCAGCGCTGATGGTGGGCCCGTCATGGTGCGACGGGAACGGCCCACTGTACCGCAGGGGGACAGGGGGTGCAACTGGCCGCTAGCGTGGCGGATGGCGCCTGAACCGCATCAGGACACGCCAGGGCACGATGAGCGATTCCCGGAACACACGGCCGGTCAGCTTGGAGACGCCGTGCTGTCGGCCGACGAAGCGGACCGGGACCTCTCCGATCCGGCATCCGGCCTGCGCCGCCTCGCACAGGGTCTCGACCAGGAAGGCGAAGCCCTCGGCTCCGATCCGTTTCCACTGAATCTGCTGCACGGCGCTCCGACGCCAGCAGCGGTAGCCGCTCGTGCAGTCGTTGGCGCGGAGGCCAGTGATCAGCCGCACGTAGGTGTTGGCGCCGCGGCTGAGGGCCACCCGGGAGCCAGGAAAGTCCACCAGGCCGGCCCCGGCCGTGTAACGCGATCCGATCACCACGTCGTAGTCCGCGGTGGCGGCTACCAGTGCGGGTAGATGCTGCGGGTCGTGGGACAGGTCGGCATCCATCTGGACGATGACGTCGACGTCTCTCGCGGCGGCGATCGGGAACGCCTCGGCGTAGGACAGTCCGAGCCCGCGAGCCCCGGTGCGATGCAGCACGTCGATCCGGCCCGGATACTCGGTGGCCAACTCCTCGGCGACCTTGCCGGTGCCGTCGGTCGAGCGGTCGTCGACGACGAGCACCTGGAACCCCTCGTGTTCGAGAATCCGCGGCACCAGCAGCGGGAGGTTCTTGGCCTCGTTGAGGGTGGGCATGATCGCGAGGGCGCGGCGGGCGCCGGTCGTAGCTTCGGTCACAGCATCCCACGCCAGGTGAAGAAGAGGATCGCCGTGAACCCTTGCAGCAGGGCGAATCCCACGGTGAGGTTCTGCCGCTGTCGCTCCGAGAGAAGCGAGGCGGCCAGGAAGAACATCGGGAAGAGGAGGCTGGTGACGCGGCCCATCGAGAGGAACCCACCGAAGAGCATGGGCGGGCCGACGTTCAGCAGCATGAACAGACCATACTCCAGACCGAGGCGGGTCGTGATCGGCCAGATCATGACGACCGCGGCGATGGCCGCCAGGGCGTTCAGCGCCTCGATCGGCTGCGACGTCGTGTACTCGACCAGCCCCTGCTCGGTGATGCGGGTCACCGGGGTGAAGAGCGTCGGGAAGCCGGTGTAGGCGCGTCCCCACGCCGTGTGCGCCTCTCGCCAGGCGAACAGGTCGCCGGTGAGACTGTAGATGTAGAGCGAGTAGAGGCCGACGCCCAGTGCCGGCAGCGCGGCGACCGTTAAGCCGATCACGGCGTGTCGGGTGAGCTCGGCCTGTCGGGCGCCGGCGTTGCGTTTCTTGAGCAGCTGCTTGAGTACGATGATGCCGAGCGGGCCGGCCAGCAGGAAGCCGTTAGGCCGCGTGATGCCGCCAAGCAGCGCGAAGGCGGCGGCGGGGCCCCAGCGCTGCTGACCGACGAGATAGAACGAGGCGGCCAACGCCAGGAGCATCAGCGCTTCGGTATAGGCGGCGCTGAAATACACGGCGAACGGGTAGGCCGACATTAGCAGGAGCGTCGAGCGGGCCGTGGTGTCGTCGAGATGTTGGCGTGCCAGGCGATAGAGCCACATCAGCCCCCATCCGAACGCGACGAGCGACACGAGGAGGCCGGCGGCCAGAAAGCGCTGTTGGAGCTGCTCCATCGCCATGCCGGGCGGCAGCTCCCTTTCCCCGAAGATGCGCTGAGAACCGAGCAGATTGGCGGCGGTGCGGACCGCCAAGGGATAGCCTGGGAAGAAGGCGATGCTCTGCTGTCCGACGCTGTCGGGGTCGTAACGGTAGCCCTCGAGCGCGATCTGCATGTACCAGCCGGTGTCCCAACGGAGCGCCAGGTTGGCCGCTTCGTTGCTCGACACGCGGATCGGCGGTGCTCCCGGGGGGAAGCCGACCGCCACCACGCCCAGGTAGCCGACCAGCAGCACCGCCAGTCGGGTCGTGACGGTCGTCGACCAGGTGGAACGGAACGCCTCATCGCGGATGCCCCGGCGCACGTATCCGACGATGCGCTCCGGGAGAGAGGGGTGGGGGATGCTGTAGTGCCGTAGCCCGGCGGCGGCCACGATGATCAGCCAGAGACGCCAGGTTTCGCCGATCCGCAGCCAGGTGCCGAAGTCGATCCGGCCGAACGCCCAGACCTGGGTCACCAGGATGAGCAACACCACCGTGAACAGGTCGAGCGCGCGCGCCCAGCACGGCACGGATGGGGATGAAGGGACGTCGTTCACGAGTGTGTCCGCGTCGGTGAGCTCGCTAGGACGATGTACAGCCGAGATGGCCAGATATTGTAGCTCAAGGGTCCGGAGGCGTCACATGTTGTGGTGCGACTCCGACGGCGCTTGGCTCAAGACAGACGCTGTGCCAGACTGCTGGGACGGTACCTTCGTCTTACTTCTGAGGAAACGTGCGACAGAGAGGGCGTGGGGAAGAGGAGCCGAAGATGACGAGACGGATCGGGGCGTTGCTGCTGGCGGCGCTGCTGGTGGGTGGCGACGCGACGCTTGCGCAGGAGGTGCCGGTCGAGGAGCTCGTGCTCGACAACGGCATGACCGTGCTCTTGTTGCCGCGGCCGGGTGACCCCAACGTGGCCGCCGGGTGGGTGGCCAAGGTCGGGTCGGTCTATGAGCGGCCGGGCATCACCGGCGTGGCGCACCTCTTCGAGCACATGATGTTCAAGGGCACCGCGACCATCGGGACGCGGAACATCGAGTCTGATCTGCAGCTGATCGCGGAGCTCGATCAGGTCAAGGGCGAGATCCGGGTCGAGGAGGCGGCGCTGCTCGAGGCGGCCCGGCTGGGCCAGCTCGACGACCCCGACGATCCGTCCGAGCGGACCCCGGAACACCAGGAGCTCCTGGACCGGTTCGACGCGCTGCTGGCCGAGCAGGACGAGCTGATCATCAAGGAAGACTTCAGCCGCACCTACTCCGGGCAGGGCGCCTCGGCGATGAATGCCGGCACCAGCTACGACTACACGATCTACTTCGTAAACGTCCCGGCGAACAAGCTCGAGCTCTGGTTCTGGATGGAGTCCGACCGGTTGTTCAATCCGGTGTTCCGCGAGTTCTACTCGGAGCGGGACGTCGTGCACGAAGAACGACGGCTCCGCACCGACAGCACGCCGATCGGCAAGTTCCAGGAGCAGTTCGATTCGATGTTCTGGCAGTCGTCGCCCTACAGCTGGCCCATCATCGGATGGCCGAGCGACCTAGAGGGCATCACGCGGGAAGAGGCGCTCGAGTTCTTCGGGCTCTACTACGCACCGAACAATCTGACCGCGGCTCTGGTGGGCGACTTCGATCCCGACGAGGCGAAGGCTCTGGCCGAGCGCTACTTCGGTCGTCTGACACCGAGCGATCGGCCCGCGCCGCGGCCACGCACCCGCGAGATGCCGCAGCTGGGCGAGAAGCGGATGACCGCCTACGCCGACACCAACCCGTCGGTCACCATCCGCTATCACTCGGTGCCCGACGGCCATGTGGACGAGCCGCCGCTGGTGGTGCTGGGACAGCTGCTCAACGGGCGCACCGGACGCCTCTACCGGGCGCTGGTCGAAGAGCAGGAGGTGGCGACCAACGCCGGCGGCGGGCAGTCAGGCTTCAAGTTCGAGGGGATGTTCCAGCTGAGCGGCACCGCCAAAGAGGGGCGGATCCCCGAAGAGGTGGAGCAGGCGATCTATGCCGAGCTCGAACGGCTCAAGACCGAGCCGGTGCCGGACCGCGAGCTCCAGAAGGTCAAGAACCAGAACGCCGCATCGAACTTCCGTGGGTTGCGGTCGAACTTCGGCTTGATGAACCAGCTGCTCGTCCGCGAGGCGTGGCGCGGCTGGGAAACGATCAACAGCGACCCGGCGCTCTATGAGGCGGTCACGGCCGAGGACGTCATGCGGGTCGCCAACGATTACTTCGCCGCCGAGAACCGGGCTGTCGCGGTCTACTACCGGCAGGAATCGGATGAGCCTGAGGATCCGCGACTGGCGGGGCTGGACGACCAGGAGCGCCAGCAGGTCCGCCAGATGATGACGATGATCTCGCAGGCGAACGCCGAGCAGGTGGGACAGTTGTTGGGGCAGCTCGAGCAGATGGCCGCGCAGGTGCCCCCGGAGAATCAGGATATGGTCGAGGTGCTTCGCGCGATCACGCTCGAGCGGCAGGCTGAAGCGGAGGGAGGACGATGACCCGGCGACTGCTCTGGGCCGTCCTCGTCGCGGCGGCGCTGGTGCCCGCGGCGCCGACCGTCGCCCAGCCGATTCCGGCGCATCCGGACGAGCTGCGCTACGAGCTGCTCGACTTCACCGCCCCGACATCTGGCGACTACCGCCACGAACTCTCGAACGGCGTCGTCGCCTTCGTGGTCGAGGACCACGGGCTGCCGCTCGTCTCGCTGTCGGTCACCGTGCGGACGGGCAGCTATCTCGACCCGCCCGACAAGATCGGGCTGGCGAGCATGACCGGCAGCCAGATGCGGGCCGGGGGCACGGCCACGACCAGCGCCGCGGACTTCGATGAGGAGGCGGCCTTCCTCGCCGCCCAGATCGGTAGCGGCATCGGCGCCACCTCCGGGTCGGCCAGCATGAACTGCCTGACCAAGGACCTCGCGGTCTGCCTGGACATGTTCTTCGACATGCTCAGGAACCCCGGGTTCGACGCCGACCGGCTCGAGCTGGCCAAGAGCCAGGCGATCCAGGGCATGGAACGTCGGAACGACGCCACCGCGAGCATCCAGGGGCGCGAGTTCAGTCGTCTGATGCGAGGCGACGGTCATTTCACGACGACGCCGAGCACCC